>JAIMBL010000051.1 GCA_023511615.1 Leptolyngbyaceae cyanobacterium HOT.MB2.61 | reverse complement strand
TTGTGAACAAGGGGGTGTGGGGGCGAAGCCCCCACGCAGGGGTGGAACCCCTGCACTCCGTTCAAACTCAAGAAAGGATGGCTGTATTATCATCGGCCTTTAGGAGGATGTTGCCTCAATTGCTTGCGGGTAGGTTAGGATTCTCGCGGGCACGGGTCAACGGTGTCTGTCGTCTGTAAACGTGTCGATCTTTACTTTAGCGAAGCGAAGGGTGATGGTATGGCTACGCTCCTCAGTTCTCGGATGGCTCGATGGGTCGCTGGTTTTGGAATGGCTTGCCTGGGTGCTGTCAGTATTGCCAGTGTGGCGATCGCCACCAGCAGCCGAGTTTTCGGACAAAAAGAAGTGGATCAAAATAGATTAATTGTCCTGGCGGCTCCTTACGGTAGTGGCAGTTCCTATCAACTCCTTATCCTGGAACAAATCAGCAATGAGCGCCCTTGCTGGAGCGAGAGTGGTGCGAATCCCGTTATCGTCGATCCACTGTTGCTCCAGTTTGATTTCACAGGTATTTGTGGGCGCAGCACGGATAGTAATGGCTATTCGGTTCGTATGGCCGGGCGGGATTTTGGTCTGGTTTATGATCTCGATGTGGTTCGCCGCGAAGATGATCTAGTTCTGATCGCAACCAACATTACCAATCGCAAGGCAGCGGTACTTGAAGTTGGCAGGACCAATGGCCTTCCACCCGGTGGGCAGTTTGCCAAAATTAACCTGAACCCTGGTTGGCGACTGACCAAGCGGATTCAAGACAATAAGGAACTGGGCCATATCTATCTAACCAGTGACACGCTACCATCGGACATCACCCTGTCCGCGTTTGTTGATACCCAATCCCACTGGGCGCGAGCTTACATTGATGCTCTGGCAGAGCGGGGAATCGTCAGCGGCTTTTCGGAAGATAAGACGTTTCGCCCGGATGACCCGGTGACCAGGGTGCAGTTTGCGGCAATGGTGAATAAAGCCTTTTCGTCATTACCGCCCAGGCGGGAGCGGGGAGGAGCTGCGTTCAAAGATGTTACGCCCAATTTCTGGGGTAGGGAAGCTATTCAAACGGCCTATGAGGTTGGATTTATGTCGGGCTATCCGGATGGCACCTTCAAGCCGGATCAGAACATTCCCCGGTTAGAAGTTCTGGTGGCCCTTGCCAATGGATTAAATTACAGCGCCACTGATATAAATGTGTTGTCTTACTTCCAGGATACGGCGCAAATTCCTGACTGGGCTTCAGGGGCGATCGCTGCTGCAACGGAGAAAAAAATTGTTGTTAACTATCCTCGCGTTCAGCAGTTAAACCCAAACCGCACAGCTACTCGTGCTGATGTGGCCGCCTTCATCTATCAGGCGCTGGTCAATGTAGGGCAGTTCCCAGTCATTCCTTCCCCCTACGTGGCAGTGGCAATTCCTACCAGCCCAATGGAACCTGCCACCCCCGCAAGCCTAACCCCTCCTGTGGATATTGAAACTCTGACCGCTCCACAGAGCCCAATTGTTCCGATGAGTCCAGAAACCCCATTAAATATCCCTTCTCCGCAGAGCCCTTATGTACCTGCTCCAGCCGAAGTCCCAGCTACCCCAACCAGTCCGGGAGGGGTGGTCGTTCCCACCACACCGTTGACTCCTTAAAGTCCACCGCTAAAACTCCACCGATGAGGGCAGGGCTTTGAGTAATTCATATTTAGATGCTGTCCAGCAGGGTAGAAACGCCTGGTGGCGCTATTTGCTCAGCTTGCTGCTGATTATGTCATTTTGGTTGATTCTGGGCAGTCTTCCTCTGATCATCTGGCTGGCAATCAGTCATCTAACAAAAAGTACGCTTACGATTCCAGCTAAGTATGACCAGCTTTTGAAGTATGTCGTGGTTAGCCTATCCTTTTGTTTTCTGCTGCTAGGAATCTTTCTAGCCATGACAGGCATCCATCGACGGCGATTTCGTACCTTGATTCGCCCCGATGGGATCGTCAGTGGTCGCCGGATCTTGCAAGGAGGAGGAGCCTGGTTACTACTGCTGGCAGTTTCCTATTTAACAGAAGCGGGAGTAACCCCTGCTCGCTTTGAGCTGACATTTGATTCTACGAGGTGGCTGTTATTTCTACCACTGGTGCTGATTTTTACCCCAATTCAAACAACCGCAGAAGAACTGCTGTTTAGAGGATATGTACTGCAAGGTCTAAGTTTGCTAGTTAAAAACCGATGGTTTTTAGTCGGTGTGTCTAGCCTGCTGTTTGGGGCTCTGCACTTAGGTAATCCTGAGGTCGGGGCGACAAACAGTGTCGGATGGCTTACTCTGACCTATATCGCCTTTGGAGTGTTTCTAGCGCTAATTACATTGCGGGACAATTCTTTAGAATTGGCGATTGGCTGTCATGCGGCCAACAATCTTTTCTTAGCAGCAATTGTGAGAGATCGTGTTTCTGTCCTGGATACACCTGCGATGCTAACTCGCGTGGTGACCCCTGACGCACGGGTTGAATTTTTTTTGTTTCTGGTGCAAGCCGTGGTGTTTTACTATTTATTCTTTGCTAGACAGCAGCTCATTATAGCACAGAACCAGGGAGTAGAGGAAGGGGAGAGGGGAAAGGGGGAGGAGTGAAAATTTTGGAAGAAATTGCGATCGCCATTCATTAACCGACCTGAGCAGGATAATCTGATAGGGTTAGGGAAAGTTTGATTACTGGCATCAATCAGGAGACTTCGATGACTGGTTTTAACTGGCGCAGGGTCCTCGCGCCGCTGTTATTATCTGTGTTGCTTTTGGTGACTGGATGCACCCCCAAAGCTCCTTCTCAATTTTCTCAGGCCCAGCAAGAAAGTACCAGGAAGGGAGCCCAGCCAGCAGTTGCCAAAAATGCTGAACAGGGCAGCAGCTTCAATAAGTTCTTTCCAAAAGCGGGGGATGGATACGAGCGGGTTTTCACCCAGGAGAAGAAGGGATTTTCAGAGGCAAAGCTGAAAAAGGACGGTAAGGATATGGCGATGCTCTCCATTTCCGACACCATTAGCCTGCCCGTGGCTGCGAAAAAGTTTGAAAATAGCACGACAAAAATTGCAGGCTATCCTGCGATGGAAATTGGGAATACGCAGACGGCTCTGCTGGTTGCCAATCGCTACCAGGTAAAGGTGCTTTCCCGTGATCCTTCGTTTACTTCAGCCGATCGCAAGGCCTGGATTCAAAAGTTTGACCTCAATGGTCTTTCTCGCCTGAAGTAGACCACAGCCAAATCCATAATTGAGAGGTTTCTATGAGCAAACCCATTTACGAACTGGTGGATGAACTGCCGACGGGTGGTTTAACTGTAATGGCGTTGCGATCGCTCGATTTTGTTATTCCTGGACAGTGGCAAAACCTCGTTGGTTTTGTAAATACCATTCGAACTGTGACTGGGGAAACCGATGAGAGTTTGATTCAGCAAATTGGCGATCGAGCAGTTTATCTTTATAACGACAAATCCCAGGGCTACCAGCGGGCCATGTGGCTTTACCAGACGGTTGACAGCGCAGCGACTGCTCTGGGATATGCGGCAGCGGCCAACAAAGTGGGGGAAGGAATTTCCTTTCTGGGCTTTTTGGACAAGCTGACGCCCAAGCCAGAGAAGGCTCAGAGTATTGACCTCTCAGTCAAGCTGGTGACAGAGCTTGTTGCCTTTTGCCAGATTAATGGCATTCCCGGTGACAGCATTGGAGATTTCTTAGCCGCATTGGGGGACTACAGTGGTGAGTCTCTAATGCGAATGGCCGCCCTGGTTTGTTTTGATGGCCTGATTCCCCTTGGTCCTAGTTTTATTGAAAAAGCCCTTTCCACCCTGGGAGCCCTGAGCCCATCAGAACTGGAACACAATCAGACCTTTAAGGGCGTCGGCGAACTTATTCCAGGTAATGATTCGGCGGGCAAGCTCAACTTCATTACTCAGAGCTTTGACTCTGTGAAGGGCTGGATGAGCGATTTTGTTTCATCGAAGGGGTTAACCCAAGAGAATGTGGTCGATAATTTGATGAAGTTTGTCGATGTGTCCAAAGACAAGCTGGATTACCTGGGCGCGTTCCTGGATATTACCGTCAAATACTATTCCCACACAGGGACGCAGACGCTGGCTCGCCGCTTGATTGAACGAGCAGTTGCGGAAATATAAATGCCAGTCTCAGAGTTAGCTGGCCTGGAAACAGCTACCGTTTGGTGAACTGGAATCTTGATCACAGACTCGGCTTCTTTTCCAGGGGGTTTGTCAATTTTTTTGTGGCAGTCCTGGAAAGGGGGTCACAGGGATCAGGATTTTAAGTAATCAGAGCCCCTACCCTCGTTACTTTACGTACTTTCCTAGGATGGGAGGAGGAGATAATGGAAAGTGCTTATCATTCCTTCATCCCATCCACAGCCTGATGATTCTTCATTTTTTCCCAAGAAGGATCCAGGTTTCTAAGCCATTTCTTCCTGTGGTTCTACTACTCGCCAGCCCAGTTTTTCTAAATTACTCCGCTGACCACAAATTACGGTGTTTTGCTCAGGGCAAAAAATCACAACACTGTCTGAATCAATTGCTCTTACAAAACATCCGACCGATTGCTTACTTGGGCGATCGCACACAACTCGTTGTCCAACTTTCCAATTCTTCATGAGGCATACCGAACTCTTCTACATACGAATTTATGTAAATATAGGAATGCATACCTCGTGCGGCTGTATCAGCCAGAAAGATAAAGCTGCTTAACCTGAGTGGGTGATCCCATAGGAGGAAAGGGAGAAGTGATAGAGCCACCAATCCCACCATCCCTCCCTTATCTCTCCCTATCTTGTCACTGTCACATCGTATTGCATCTGAAAAGGTTTGAAACGGCCTGGGGTTTTTGGAGTACAATCCAGCTCCAGTTGATAGAGTCCGACGTTGGGGAAGGTAATATCCGCTCCTGGAATGCCCCGATAGCGCTCAGCCGAAACGGCTTTGAGGGGAGGTCTCAGAATGGGTGCTGCACCAGGTTTGCGGGGTTTAGTGTAAACTGCCATCTGGCATTTTGCCTGATCCAGCGGCAGCAGCCCTCCACCCTTGCGAGTTAAAGCAATCCAAGCTCTAGCAGAAATGCCTGCTTTAGGATTGTGGTTCGGCTCAATGTGCCAGGTGCCTGCAACATCCCCTGCCACTTCGACTTCGTGGGCGATCGCAGAGCCCATAAGCAGCGTGAGAAACATAGACCCACAGAGGAGTTTCGTAAAAAACACACGATAGGGCATAAAAGGTGAAACTAAAAAGCTGGCATCGGTCGATATTGCGACACTTTCAGCCAGGCATTACTTCACCATTTTGCAGAGCAATGGCCACCAGCACAAACGACGGGCTGTCAAAGTTGGCAGGACATCAAGGGAGAGAAATCATAATAGCTCTATGCAAACACGTCAGGACAGTAGGCTTACAGGGAGTGTGGGGGCGGTGCCCTCAGCCAGGGTAGAACCCCTGTACCCCATCCTACCCACAATGATTACCGCCATAGAACGTCAAAAAAAGCTCCCGCAGTCAAGGAATGGTTCTGCGAGGGAGCTTTTTCAGGTGTTGTATTCGCGATCGCTCTTACACAAACTGGCCATTCGACCGCTTGCGGCGAATCCCAATCACTGCGGGCTTTGGCGGCCCACCTGGATTGCCCTCAATGTTGCTAGGCCAGTTGCTGCCCCGGGGAACGGAGCGCTCCTGATTAAACAGCGAGCCATCCAGGTTGAGCATTTCAATGCTGCGGTTCAAAGTCTGTTGAGGGCTGTAAGGGCAGTCTTCACCAGGGTGCTGCACTGCCAGGATCAGAGTATCTCCAATAAAAGTTGGGCCTGTCATCTCGCAGCGGGGCGGTCCATAGGCAAAGGGAACGACTTCACCCGCCATTGGTCCACTGGTAGGAATGTAGAACAACCAGTTATTGCCAAAAACCCCCACAAAGCTGGAGACGTTGCCACTACTTGCATGGTTAATTGTGGTAGGAGTTCCAGCTGCGCCTGCATTGAAGCCGTTGTGCAGGTCAGTAGACATGTCGGTCACGCCCCAAATGTTGGCACGGTTGTCAAATGCCAGGTTGTCTACGTTTGCAAACCCAACACCATCCTCAGAGCCTGCTTCCCCAGCCTGGGCAAACCGCTGCCAGCGGAAGGTCGTTCCTGTGCTGTCTGCACTATCTTCGATGATCTTGTATAAGCCACCCGACTGTTGGGTATCACTTAGGTTTGTTGTATACTTAGCCACTACGAAGATGCGGGAATCAGGGTAGCCATCACTACCTGGGGCTCCATCGGTGTAAGCAATAAAGACTTCCCGTGGATTGCGAGGGTTGACTTCGATATCCTCTGGGCGAGCAGTCGGTGTTCCACCTACCAGGTTAGCCGCTGGAAATGCATCGCAGAGGATTGCTCCTTGAGAGGTATAGAAGTCGGATAGCCGCTTGTTCTGATAACCCGGAAGGGCGGTAGCTTCATTGCTGGTTTCACAATTGAAAAAGCCACCATCTACGGTTTGCCCTGCAATGCCATTTCGACGGGGCAAAATGACCCGACCACTGGCCAGGGAACCTGTTAACCCAGCCGAGATCGCCGTTGAAGCAATTACTGACGGTCTATTGGGGTTTGTCGGTGTATCCAGCAGGAGTGGAATCCACTCGCCTGTGCCCTCATCGGGTCGGGTTGGATCGCTGGGGGGATTGAACTTAGCGACGTAAAGAATCCCGGATTCGAACAGTCTGCTATTGGCCTTGTTCCTTGGATTAGAGACTGTGTCGCTGCTGACAAATTTCCAGGTATGCCCACCGCGGCGATCATCGCCCAGATAAGCAACCAATTTCTTCCCAGCCTGCACACGCATTGCTATGTTTTCATGGCGGTAACGTCCTAGCCAGGAATGTTTGCGAGGACGGAAATTGGGATTGTTAGGATCAATCTCAACCATCCAGCCATATTTTTCGCCAACCAGGCCAAACTCTGCTCCAGCGGTGTTAGCAATATAGGCTGTCTGAGTCCCGTCAGGCTTGACGCCCTCCGTTACACCCACAAAGAAGTTTGCACTTCCCTGGTAGTTTTCTTCTGCAGAGAGAACGGTACCCCAGGGTGTGTTGCCTCCAGAGCAGTTGTAAGCAGTTCCAATAATCTTGTTCCCCAGTCCATCCGAACTGAGTGGGAATACTTCAGTTGCAGCAGGTCCTGTACCAATCAGGTAATTGTTATCTCCCTGTTGATAGCTCTTGGTCCCCCAGGAAGTTACAGACTGGTAAGCATCTCCCCGCTGACTGTTGATACCTAGACCGGAAAGCCCGTGAATGCGACGGTTTTTGGGATCACCAGAAACAACAGTGAAGCGGGAACGACGATCTCTCCGCGTAATCCGAACGACAGAAATTCCTTGATTGTAAAAGAACTCGCCCCACAAGGTGCGTCGATTTTCAGCAGTAGGGGCACTGTCAAAGGTTGGGAAATCGGAGATGACCTGGGGACCTGCTTCAGGAAAAGCTGCCGATTCTACCAGATCAGTCGGTGTACCCGGTGCCCATCTGGAAATTGGGTAGCCGACGTATTCATGGTTTACAGTCAGATAACCATCGGTAGCCGTACCAACGTAGCCGGTATAGTCACAGTTAAAACCAAAATATTCTTCTCGATTGGGAAAGACGCGATCGCCCCAACTCACAATGATGTACCGCTCATACTCCGGTGGCACAACCACATCATCGTAAACCTGATACTGGCCCAGTCGAGTATCATTGGTGGGGTTTAGGATCGAACCCGAACCAATTCCCGTTGGTAAAAAGCTCTTCTGCTCCCGATAGATAGGCAAAGGATGAGGCAGACGCACAGGAGTAAAAGGCAACTGAGCCGCCTCAGCAACATCCGTACGGATGCCAAATAGTCTTTTTTCAACGGTGGGAGCGAGAACGGTAGCCGCAGCGCTACACCCAAAAAACGCTAATAATTTTCTGCGGGAAAGCTTTGACATGGAATTTACTTCTCTCCAAGGTTCAGCAGAAGTGATAGAGCAGGATTTGCCTCAAATCAGCAAGCATGAAAACGGCTCACCTTTCCGGTTTTTCCACAGACAACTCGAATAGAGCAATAACTGTGGAAATGCCCATAAGGCGCCCATTGGCAAAATACTGCTGCCAAATTAAGCTCGGTTAATCTCAGGGTTAATACTGATTGATCGTTTATAAAGTCATAGGTCTTTTCAGCATTCCTGGATGATAGCTAGCCGACTTACTCTCGCTAACTTGCGGCTGAGAGACGGAAGATAGATCCTCAGGCAATTTAATCGCTAAAGTAAAGCTTGTATAAATCTTTATTTTTCAGTGGGGATTATCAGGACACCGGATTATCCCCCCAGGCTATGGCCATGCGGAAACAATTCGCCAGGGGATTCAGACCCAGGTAAAGTAGGCTATAGCATCAGCAACGCATCGACTTCAGCGGATCTTCCGGCTTGCCAGGGAAACAGTAGCTTACGCTACTCTTTTATCTAAAACAGAATCCCTGGAAGGAATATTGATTTTGTTTGATGATAAGTGATGCTTATCACCAAATTCTCAGAAGAGCCAGTTCAGCGGTAGAACTGACAGAGAATTAAATTGGGGTTTTCCGTGATTGCCCGTTTGGGCATTGCCCTTTATCACAGTCTCATACCATTAAAGAATCTGGCTAATTCAACTGAAAACCCCTGTCAATTGGTATCAGCCTTCCAGCACGGATGGTGGTGGGCTATCTCTACACGAACTGGAGCCTGTGGATCTCCATGGGTGATTTGAAGTGTTTGTGGGCGATCGCTGGTAGTCATTTGATGTTCTCTAGAAGGAGCACTAGGGAAATCGGACTGCGATCGCCTACCGCAGAGACACTGCCGAGGCTACACTGGCAACCCAATTTGGGCCTCCAGGACTTATCAGTATGCAGGTGTGGGTCAGGACAGTGGGACTCTTAAGCCTCTAAAACTCCAACCGGGCAAGAAACATTCGTTCCACCCAGTCCACAGTAACCATTCGGATTCTTGGCAAGGTACTGCTGGTGGTAAGCCTCTGCATAGTAAAACTCAGGCGCATCCAGAATCTCCGTTGTGATCTTACCGTAGCCCGCTTTGCTTAAAGCTTCCTGGTAAGCATCACGGGAGGCTTCTGCTAACTTCCTTTGCTGTTCGGAATAGACGTAGATGCCAGAACGGTACTGAGTGCCCACATCATTTCCCTGCCGCATCCCCTGAGTGGGATCGTGATTTTCCCAAAAAACCTTTAAGAGGGTTTCGTAGCTAATCACCTGGGGATCGTACACGACAAAAACAACTTCATTATGTCCCGTCATCCCTGTGCAAACTTCCCGGTAGGTCGGGTTAGGTGTGATTCCGGCAGCATAGCCAACAGCGGTTGTAAACACTCCATTCTGCTGCCAGAACTTACGCTCCGCTCCCCAAAAGCACCCCATTCCAAACATGGCTGTTTCCATTCCTGTGGGAAAGGGGGGCTTGAGCGGATTACCATTCACGAAGTGATGCTCCGGTACGGGCATTGGCTCTGTACGCCCTGGCAGGGCTTCTTCGGGCGTAGGCAAAGTCAGTTTTTTACCAAATCCAAACAGCACCATGAGTTCTGCCTCTAAATCCTTGTTTGACATCTTTACCTTTCTTAATCATAGATTATGGATTTGCATCTGACCTTAAGGGAGCGATCGCCAGATCCATCTGTGCAACCAGCCTATCTAACCCACATGAAGCTTTCCTGAGATAACCGTAAAAATAGTGAATTCCCGAAATTGGGATACTAGCTCCAAAGGTTTTATGTAAACAAAGTGATCAAACTTTAAGAATAATGGAGTTAATCGACTTTTTTGTTTAGATGCTCTAATCTTTAAACGTAAGCATTGCTTACCTATAAAAAACGTCAGCTAAACTTTACATAGACTGGCTGGCATATAAAAAACAAACCCAGGCCGTAATGGTCTGGGTTTATTTTTGCTGAACTCAATCTTCACAATTCAATCTTCACATCGCGTACACAAGACGCATACCAGAGGTCCCTGAGAAAGGTATCTAAGGTGTCTCAAGGATTATCTGAGTCAGGATTCGAGTTGGATGCTGTAAGGTTGACAGAGGCAGCTGTAGTGAATGGAGCATTTGCCTGAGTCCTTGTATCAAAGGTAACTTCTTCAACTGCACCGGGTTCGCCTAGCCGTTTAGCTGCGCCGTTATTAAAACTAATCATGACACCACCGGCGTTGCCCGCCCGCAATGTTAGTTGCTTGTCTGCCATCCAGGTTCTCTGAGTGCCTTCGGGCAGCACTCCCTCAAACTCAGTTTTGCCATCAATTTCAACTCGAATCCAGGACTGGGCCGTCAGCGTTAAGCCAACTCGCACAGGCTTTTGACCAACAAGAGGACTGGTCGAGGGTTGGGCAGTTGGGCTGGCTGCGGGAAGAAACGGCCCCATCTGTGCCTGGTTAATCGATGTGCTGGATGCTCTTGGTACGGTTGGTGGAAAAGTTTGGGAAGAGGACTGAGCAGTTTGGGCATTATCGGTTAAACCGACCATCTGCGGTGTGGATCGGCTCAAAAGGTAGGACAACCCACTAACCGCTCCTATCACCAGCACCATGTATAGTAAATAGAGATGAAGGGGACGCAGTTGCGCCTGCACAGTGCCCCGCCAGGAAGCGGTAGGGGCTTCCTGGAAGGTTTCGGTGGGGAAAGCACTGGCAAATTCAGCGCCGTTGACGCCGATCGCGTCTGCAAACCGCCGGATAAACCCCTGAATATAAACGGGTTCAGGTAGCTGGGCAAGATTACCGGCCTCAATCGCCGTCAGAATTCGAACTGGAATCATCGTTCTCTCAGCAACCTGTTCCAGCGATAACTGATTGTGCTGACGCAGTTGGCGCAGGCGATCGCCCAACTCACAAAGCTTTTTTGCCTGTTCCCGGTCGAGTTGGAGAATCGGATCATTCATGAGCGTCACTCCTCTTCACAGGCTTCCTTTCTGATAGTAGGTCAATTTGTGCTTTCAAGAAACCGATCTCAACATCTTTCAGAGGACGACAATGGCCACTTGGTAGGGGGGGTAAACCCGGTGATTGTAGGGCGATCGCTCCAATGGCCGTTCGATGTAAATGAATCACCGGATGCCCTAATTGTTCCGCCACTCGACGGATTTGGCGATTTCTGCCCTCCCTTAAAATAATTCGCAGCAATGTTCTGTGTTCCGGGTGTTGCTCCAACACCTCCACTTGGGCAGGTAGCGTTTTTCGTCCATCCAACCCAACCCCTTTCCGCCACCGCCGCAAAACAGTTTCCGAAGGATTACCAACCACCCAAACTTCGTAGGTTTTAGGGATGTGATGGCGGGGGTGCGTGAGGTAGTAAGTAAGATCCCCGTCATTTGTCAACAACAAGGCCCCAGTAGAGTCCGAATCCAACCGGCCCACTGGATGGATTCCATGGTGCTGGCGAAATTCAAGAGGGAGTAAATCTAAAACAGTGACCCTTCCCCAGGGATCGATACAGGTTGAAATCACCCCTGCGGGTTTATTCAGCAGAAGGTAAATCGGTTTAGGACGGCTGGTAGTTTGGAGGATGACCCCGTCCACTTCTATCTGGTCAGATTCAGGGTCTGCCTTCTGACCCAACTGGGCAACAGTTCCGTTTAAACGGACTCGACCTTCCAGAATCATTTGCTCTGCCTGACGGCGAGATACAATCCCCCATTGAGACAGAATTTTTTGCACCCGCTCGTCTCTGGACACACTGCCTAGTATAAAGATCACTCCAGAATTCTCACACAGCTTGACGTTCTAGAGCAAGATAGACCACGAGCAAGAAATAGAGCAAGTTGCGGTCTCCAAAGTGAATTGACAAGGTGATGGTCGCCACATTAACGACTTAAAAGTCATTACAATTTGGGTTGGGCACTACTGCTTGGGCACTACTGTTCAAACACTGTCTTCAAACGAGCTCAGCAAGCCCGTCGAGGTTACCACGCAGGCCACTTAACCTTAGAACAACTCCAGACGCAACGACTGATCTCAGAAGCGGATTTGGCAGACACAATCGACCATCCCCCAAAATCTGGTTGGGCTACTGATACTCAAGCCTTAGCAAATCGCTTCTACCGCCATTGGTCAGATTGGTTCATGTTCTTGGGCATACCAGAAGTCAAACCTGACAATGACGATGCGACTTCAGGGCAAGAATGCAGTGACTGAACTGTTTAATCTACTGGCAGGTGTTGAGCGTTCACCACCTCAATTACTGCCACTGACCGCTGAATAAAAGTTTAGGTAGGGCTTTTGGGCTTTCTCAATTAGCTCTTCTTCTTGCTGTGACCAATTACCTATCTCGAACTAACCAAATCGCCCAGATACATATTCTTGAGTTGCTTGCTCTTGAGGACTGTTGAATATTTTGTCAGTTTTGTCATATTCCACCAGATAGCCAACCTTTCCTCCTTTTTCAGTTGGTTCAGCATTGAAGAAAGCGGTGTAGTCTGATACTCGCGAAGCCTGTTGCATGTTATGAGTCACAATCACAATAGTGTATTGCGCTTCTAGCTCATGAATCAGATCTTCTACTTTCAAGGTTGAAATGGGATCAAGGGCGGAGCATGGCTCATCCATCAAAATCACGTCAGGCTGGAGGGCGATCGCCCGGGCAATACAAAGCCGCTGCTGTTGTCCACCCGACAAAGCTAATCCACTTTTCTTTAACTGATCCTTGACCTCATCCCATAGTGCAGCTTTGCGGAGAGAGGTTTCGACCAACTCATCCATGTCGCCTTTATAGCCGTTGATTCTAGCACCAAAAGCAATGTTGTCATAGATAGATTTTGGAAAAGGATTTGGCTTTTGAAACACCATCCCAATCCGTCGTCTCAGATCAACTGGATCGACGACCTTGTCATAAATGTCTTTGCCATGATAAAAAATTTGTCCCTCAACTCGCGCCGACGGGATCAAATCATTCATTCGGTTCAAACACCGTAACACTGTGCTTTTGCCGCAACCAGAGGGACCAATAAATGCCACAACCTGATTCGGAGGAATATCAATATTGACATCTCGAACTGCCAGAGATGAACCATAAAAAACATTCAGCTTCCTAAGACTGAGAACTACTTCAGTCATTGTCACAGAGGAAGAGTTAAAAGCCATAGTTGAAAGATCCTTGAGATTGAGGATAACGACGAAAGGAAGACTAATAACGTCGAAGCGACACACAATTTTGCTTTGAAAGGTAGCAAAGACCGAACCAATCAACGAGTTATTTGAAATCGATTGCGCAAATAGATAGCAATTCCATTCATGGCTAGCAATAGCACCATCAAAACAATGATTGCACCTGCCGCTAACAGATGAAACTCTTGCTGAGGGCGAGAGACCCAGTTGAAAATTTGAATCGGCAAAACGGAAAAGGTACTGTGTAAACCCTCTAGAGAGAGGGGTGGCAAGAAGGCAACATAGGTGAGTGCCCCAATGGTAATCAGCGGAGCCGTTTCACCAATCCCCCGTGACAATGCCAGAATGGTTCCCGTTAAAATCCCCGGAAGCGCTTGCGGGAAAACAATGTCTCGGACTACCTGCCAGCGAGTTGCTCCCAGGGCAAACCCAGCTTGCCGCATACTTCCTGGAACCGCTCTCAAGGCTTCACGGGTAGCAATGATAATGATCGGCAGAACTAGCAGCGTCAAGGTCAGTGCGCCTGAAATGATCGTTCGCCCCTGGGTTAAGGGGAACAACCACCGAACAAACACCTGAAGCCCAAGCAAACCATAAATAATCGAAGGAACCGCCGCCAGGTTAGCAATATTGACTTCAATAACATTCTCGAGAAAACTATCTGCAATGAATTCTTCTAGAAAGATTCCTGCTCCTACCCCAATCGGAAAAGAAAAGAGGGCCACCAATACCATCACCCAAATAGTGCCAACGATCGGAGATAAAATTCCAGCGTCAGCAGGTTTACGAGACGGGTAACTGGTGAGAAATTGCCAGTTGATCATAGACAAGCCATCAATCGCCACTTCAATCAGAAGAATCGACAGCACGGATAGGGCGATCACTACGGCTGCCCAGGATGCAAACTTGAATACGCTGTCAATCTTATAGCGTTTTGGCAGGTCTGGAAAAAACTTAAGTTCTTTAAAGTCTAGAGAATCGTCTTGAAACGCTTGACTGGGTAAGGTCATTCGTACTTCTCCTGGAATCTTCTAACAAACCAAAAACTAACAATGTTGAGCGCCAGGGTAATGAGAAAAAGGGTCGTACCCACAGCAAAAATGGACGTATATGCCAGCGAGCCGGCAGGTGTATCACCTAAGCTGACCTGCACAATGTAGGCAGTCATGGTTGCAATCGGCACAAACGGATTGAGACCTAAAGTCGGGTTTTGCCCTGCCGCGATCGCTACAATCATCGTTTCCCCAACAGCACGCGAAACCGCCAGAATAATCGAGGCAACAATTCCCGACAATGCTGCGGGTAAAACTACCCCAACAATCGTTTCGCGCTTCGTAGCGCCCAGAGCATAACTTCCCTGTCTAAGACTATTTGGAACTGCGTAAATTGCATCCTCACTCAACGCGGCAATCAGCGGCGTAATCGAAATGCCCAAGACTAGGCCAGCACTGAGTCCATTAAACCCAGAAATCCAGGGGGCAAAACTTCTAATAAGTGGAGTTACCAGCAACAGGGCAAAATAGCCATAAACAACAGTTGGCACCCCTGCCAAAAGCTCCAAAGCGGGCTTCAGCCACTTCCGAACGCCGGCTGGAGCATACTCACTCAAGCAAACAGCCGAAAACAACCCTAACGGCAACGCCACCAGAATAGCAATAACAGACGTGAGAAAGGTGGCGCTGATGAGAACGAAAATTCCATACTGCGGATTTGAAAACAGAGGTGTCCACTGATTATCTGTTAAAAAACGCCAGAGCGGTACCTTCTTAAAAAACTCAATGGTTTCAAAGATAAGGGACAGCACAATGCCACATGTAGTGGCAACCGATATCAGCGCAAAAATGGCAAACAAGACGACAATGACTCGCTGCACCAATCTGCTAATACCACGATTGGGCTGCCACAGGCTATCATCAGCCATTGGAGGAAAAAAAGATCGATTTGTCATTAACAGTACTCCAGGGTAAAAAGCAAAAGGGGTCAGTTTATTCCTGACCCCGCATCAGTTCTCAATGACAAAATGTTTCATGCAACTGATGAACCAGGGGAAAATAGAGTTTTCTGCTCAGAGCAAATCTTTCAGCTTCACCCCAGTAGTAGAACCTTTTCCTTCAAACACAGAACCTGTTTTGCGTTCCGCAATCCGAACTGCTACCCGCTGCTCAATATCAGCAGGCAAAGGCACATAACCCACTTCCGAAATCAGGTTGGCATTGGCAGGGTTAATATAAAACTTCGCCATTGCCTCAACTTCAGGCCTTTCCAGCGATTTCTTCTTCACATAGATAAACTCAGGTCGAGAGAGGGGCTGATAGGTCCCATTGGAAATTGTTTCTGCAGATGGCTCGACACAACCATTGCCGCCATCAATGGCAACTGCTCTGACCTTTTCCTTGTTTTGAACGTAGTAAGCAAATCCAAAGAAAGCCAGACCATTTACATCTGAAGCAACCCCCTGCACCAGCACATTGTCATCTTCGCTGGCAGTAAAGTCCCCTCGGCTCTCACCTTCTTTACCAACGATCGCGGCAGTGAAATAGTCGTAGGTACCAGAGTCAGTTCCAGCTCCATACAAACCAAGCGGTTGATCTGGAAAATCAGATCTTATTTGATTCCAGCTTTTGATCTTGCCCTGGGCTGCTGGCTCCCACATTTTCTTCAGTTCGGGCACCGTCAAACACTTCGCAAATTCATTCTTAGGATTGACTACAACGGTAAGACCGTCAAAGGCAACCGGCAATTCAATGTATTCAATATTGTTTTTCTTGCAAAGCTCCACTTCTGATGGCTTGATTGGGCGAGAAGCACCTGTGATATCCGTTTCGTCATTACAGAACTTCTTGAAGCCGCCCCCTGTTCCAGAAGAGCCGACCGTTACTTTCACATTGGGATTAGCCTTCTGAAACTCCTCTGCCATCGCCTCAGAAATAGGAAATACAGTACTCGATCCATCAATCAGAACACTGCCCGAAAGATTAGAAGGAGCTGTTGTCGCGGCAGGGCTAGCTGAATTCCCAGTTCCTTGAGATGTTGTTGTTTGATTGCCAGCGCAGGCTGTTGCTATAAGGGAAACTACGGCCAGAGAAGTCAAAAAAACCTTCTGCTTCGGTTGTATGTTGAAAACCATAAAATCCTTGTTACATCATCGATGAAGTAAACGTTTTCAAGTTTGGGACGATCGCTCACTGCACACGTTTCGACGTACCAACCACCTGCATTATTTCAAATAATATCAGGATGTCAATACTTCAGAATTAGTTTGAAAAATGAGATGGTTTAATAAAGGTTTAATAAAACATTAAGCAATCGGTTTGGGATAGGGTAGAAACACTTGCAGCCATGCTCCATGGGTTTCGGGATGATTGCTGGCTTTTACTGAACCTCCATGAGCTTCCACGATTTGACGAACGATCGCCAGCCCCAGCCCACTCCCCCCACTAAAAAGAGTAGTTTCTTGACTGCTACCAGTCCTTTCTTTGAAAGATTCCGCGTCAGGGGCATCTCCTATCCAGGTTGGTGCTTTGCTGCCAGATACTCTCATTCCAGGGATGTTGCGGGTACGAGAGGGATCGGCTCGATAAAATCGTTCAAATACGTGGGGCAACGCTGCTTCTGGGAACCCGGGTCCCGAATCAATCACGTCTAACCGGATTTGTTGCGGGTGTTCAGTGGTCGGCAAAAGGCTTACCTGGACTTGAATCGATGCCTGTTCAGGGCTGTATTTAATGCTGTTGTCCAGCAAATTGAGCAGGGCCCGGTGCAGTCTGGATTCGTCTGCCTCAATCAATAAATGTTCAGGGCCGCTGTAATGGAATTGCAGGCGCTTCTGGTGAGCAAGGGGTTCCAGCCCAGCCCAGGCAGATTGAACCAGCTTACTCAAATCCAGAGTTTTGAAATTTAGCTGGGGAGTGGGGCGTGCCTCCAAATAGCTGAGATCGAGTAAGTCCTGCACCAGGTTACTCAGGCGAATTGTCTCCTTAAGTAGGCGATCGACCCAATCTCGCAGGGTAGGATCTACCCGCAGTTGCAAAGTTTCAGCTACAAGACGAATGGAGGTCAACGGAGTTTTAAGTTCGTGGGCAACATCAGAAATCCAGCGATCGCGCTGTTGTGTCAGGGAGATCACTTCCTGACGCTTTTCTAAAAAGACACCGACGTTACCGTTTGGTAGGGGAATCCCATATCCCCGCAATGGATAGGGCAATTGCTGAGACAAAATTGACGGATCGGGAGTGGTGGGATGAAAGGTCCAATCCTGACTACAGGGTTTGCCAGTTGCACGAGTTTGCTCAACTAGTTGATCGAGTTCGTAGGAACGTACTACTTCCAGTAGCAAGCGTGGGCGGGCGGCTGGGAACTGGCTGGGCTGGATTCCTAGCATTTCGCAGGCTTTGGGATTATACCGAATGATCTGATTATCCTGATCTACTTGAAAGAAGCCTGTTGGAGCAGCCTGGCAAATTTGCTGCCAAACCTCGAGCCTGGCAAGTGCGTCCTGATGTTTTTCACTGTGGAGGGCGATCGCCCTTATCAGCCGGGAGGTTGAGGAAAAAGACCAATTCAAAGCATCGGGCTCCAACAGATGCACAAGCCGCCTCAACCTGTAGTTCATCCGAGCGCGATACCAGCTCAGAAGTATCAGCCCGGCCAATAATCCAGCCAGGAACCACAAAGAATTGATCAGTTCTCCAGCCATCCGCGACCAGTCATCCGCATTCAGCCTACTGTGAACCCATTCAGAAGAGGAATCTGCCAACTGCAGAACTACCTGCAAAGGGTTACCAATATTCTAAGCGGATAGCTTTGGATGAAGGCGGATAGGTTGCTGAGGCTTTTAGAGCTCATCCCAAAACTAACATTGCTATTGATCAAATCCAGTTACGGTAAGCGTTGTTCACCCTACTCGTAAGCGGTTTTCCGCTAATAGAGCCTGGCATAAAGCCGACCATTTCCCACTCCCTTAGAATGGCTGCCAAACTTACGCCAAAAAGTACCAGGCAGTTAGCCAAATCGGTAACCAAAGCCACGTACCGTTACCAGATACTCTGGATTGCTGGGGTCATTCTCTAACTTTTCACGCAACCAACGAATATGGACATCAACAGTTTTGCTATCACCAATGAAGTCAGGTCCCCAAATCTGTTCTAGAAGCTGTTCACGAGACCACACGCGGCGAGGGTAGCTCATAAACAACTCTAAAATCTTAAATTCTTTAGGCGAGAAGCTTATTTCTTCCCCCCGCACTACGACCCGACATTCCTGGGGGTAAAGGGTAATATCACGAAACTTCAGCGAGGGCTGCTCTGGCTCAAGCTGAAGATGGTTGTACCGTCGCAATAAAGCTCGACAGCGGGCAATTAACTCCCTCATGCCAAAGGGTTTTATTAGGTAATCGTCCGCACCAACTTCTAAACCAACAACCCGGTCAGTCTCGCTGCCCTTTGCGCTCAACATCAAGATGGGAACGCTGTTTCCCTCGCGCCGGATCAAACGGCAAAGATCTAACCCATTGATGTAAGGCAACATCAGGTCCAGAATGATGAGATCAAGCCGTTGATTCTGTGCTGAGCGAGAACCAGAAAGAGCTGCTCTATTAGAAGAATTTGAATCAACCCCTTCGGCTTGATGAATCAAATCTAGAGCAGTACGCCCATCTTCAGCGGTCAATACTTCATAGCCTTCATCCGCCAGAGCCAGGGCGATTGTCTCGCAAATGAGTTCTTCGTCTTCAACAACTAAAACCCGACCGATCTTAAGGTTGGACTGACTCTTTGGAGAGTCTAACGGTAGAGTGAGTGGCATAAAAGGTGGTAATTCCTGTCTGTCCAGGCTGATTCTACCATTAGTTAAAGGTTCTGTATGGGCTGATACTGTTGACTATCCAATGCTTTGTGCAAGTTACAGAATTTTGTAACTATTTTACCGCCAGCGGCATCGGTTTCCCTGGGAGTCTGGTGATAAGCGTCGCTTATCACCAGACAAAATCAATATTCCGGGGATTCTGTTTTAGATGAAAGAGCGCCTTAGGCTACTCTTTCACCGGCAGGCCGAAAGAGCCGCTGCATCTGCTTTTTACTTTATTAAGCATGTACCTTAAGCAGGCACCAATAGTACCCGGATCGGGCGGACCTAGCAAGGTAATGATGGCGGCTAGTGCCGCCCTTCATTATCATCCTGTCCGGTTTACTACCCTGTGCTTGTTAGCCTTACTGGACGACCTGCCAGTTCTGAATCCGCCATTTGTCATCCACGCGAATTAAGTCATATTGGACTTGAAGCTCTGGATCAGAGCGAGTATCGTCAAGCTGATCTCCCTTATAGTATTCGGTTGTCTCACTGACTTCAGCTGCTACTTTGGCTTCGTCTGGCTTATCTTTGTTCTGCTCTACAGAACTGACCTTTACCTTATGGGTGTACTTGCGGTAGTTGCCTGCTTGTTTTTCAGCGTCAGCTGCGGCGCGCCACTCAGTCAGCTTGGGCTCGGCCAAAATCTGGTCTAGCTTTTCGACTGCATGCTCAGGTCCCATAGCAGCGGCTTTGGCAGCCAGCCAGGACTCAATCAACTGTTGGGCAGATTCTGTTGTGAGCGTCGCCTCAGATGCAGCATCAACAGCAGATTCCTCCAGTTTCACCAGGGGCTCATCCAGCTTAACTAAAGGCTGCTCTTCAATAATCTGTTGGGCTTGCTGTGTTTGCCTCGCTCCTGACACTTGCAGGGTTTTAATTAACCAGGCAATCAGGAAGCCGAGGGCGATCATGCCGACAATTACCGCACCATAGGGCAGATAGTGGAAGATACCCCCGCCCTTTGAGTTAGAGGGGCGGGGACGAACTCGCTCTTCGACAGCGTCTCCGCTTCGATGTGGGGCGGGGGAAGAATGGTTGGAACGCCCACCACCATTACGAAGGCGATCGCTCCGCATCCGCTCCCCGGCTGGACGGGTAACTGCGCGATTACTTGAAGCTTGTCCGACTCGCTCAGCCGCTGTCATGGAGGGGATGTCATCGAGGGCGCGATCGTCAGTCAAGGTGGCGGTTGCAGTCCGAGCGGCAATGCGACTGCGAGCTGTTTCAATCAAAGCTTCATCGGAAAGTCGCTTATTCAAAGGCTGTTCTCCCCTCGCCAGGACTGGTTCCATCACCGGAGGCGACTCAAGGTTACTACGGGCAGCCAATGCTGGGCCACTAGATGCTTGCGCTGAAGGAATTGGAGCAGGCTGGGTTTGCTCTACCATCCACTCGCTTGTGGCATCGGTTTCATTCGGCAATTCTTCCAGGTAGGCTTGCACCTGTGGATCGGCAAAGTATTCTTTCAACGATGCCTGCTGTCGAGAGAGATCCCGGAAGTGGGGGAAGACCTCATCCTGAAGCCAGCGTTCGGCATAAAGGCAAAGTCCTGGCAACAGATCAGGAGAACCCTGAGAGTGTTCCCGAATAAATGCGATGGGGCCGTACTCCTGGCTTAACTCCAGAGCGCGGCTGGCTTCCTCCGTTTGCCCCAGCAACAGCGCACAAACGGCCTGCTCCAGGTGGACATCCTGACGACTACTGAGGCGCATGAGCAGCATCTTCGCCCGCCGTACCAGTACAGGTTGGCGATCAGCAAAGCCCCCCGCTAGCAAGGCGTAAACGGCCAGATATGTAGCAACTGCGGAAGGGCGCTGGGCCTCCTGTTCAAACAAAACTTGTTGTTCTGAAGCGGTCAGGTAGCTGCGCAACTGCTGGATGAAGCGTAAAAAATCGTCAATATTTAGCCCAGACTGGTCATCTCCTGACCCATCAATGCCATCCCGTTCATGCAGCATGTCTTGCAGCAACTGCATACCCCGGTACCGCTCTTCGGTTTGAGTTTCAGGGAGGGCTAAAAGTTCAAGCACTCGATAGGGGCGCAGCTTGTAGAGATCGGCTTGAATCTCGCCGCGTACCCCGGCAAATAACCCTTCCCTCAGGAGTAGCTGTTGTCCAGTTTCCAGGGCTTCCGCTGCATTTTCATACTGGCTCTGTTGCCATTGCTCCCGCCCCAACTCCAGGCAAGCCAGGGCAACAGTGAGCACAATATCGGAATAGACAATATTGGGATCACCATATTGTCCGCCTTTGAGACTGGCACTGCCGCCAGTCAGGAAGGGTCGCCCCAACTTGAGTACCAGCTCATATTCGCCCAGATCTTGCAGAATCAGGAGAGCGCCCACCAACTGGTCGTCCTGGATTTCAATACTGGGGGTATGGGAATCGGTCCCCGTGTCTCCGGCAGCAACAGAGGCTGAAGGTTCCGACGGCTCTGGCTCAAGCTCGTAGGTTTTGGCAAGGAAACTGGCGTCATAGGTTTGCCGCTGTTGGGGATCGGAGAGAACCGCGTAGGCTTCATCCAGCAATTTCCTGCGAGAGGCGATCGCAGCATCGGAATATTCTCGCCGCGGTAGCTGGAGTGTGCGATCGCGGTGCGCCTGTCGCAACTGTTCAGCTGTAGCCTGAATCGGTAAACCTAATATCCGGTAGTAATCAAGCGGGATACGCACAGTACACTTCCCCAGCACTAAGAAGTAAGGTTAAGCTAATGACACAGTCAATGGTCTAAAAATGCAACCATGATAACCGGCTTCTGCCAAAGTGGCAGTTTACCTCAGAATATTCAAAAACTTCCAGGAAGTAACATTAATTCTAGATAGATACCGCTAGAAAATTAAGTAAAGTTGTAACTAGGACAGGTCAATGGTTCAAGAAAGAGCACTCCCGAAGTTTCAATCATCGACGGCAAAAGTCACCCGTGAAGAGGGACTGCGGCTTTATGAAGATATGGTGTTGGGCCGCCTCTTTGAAGACAAGTGTGCCGAAATGTATTATCGGGGCAAAATGTTTGGCTTTGTCCACCTCTACAACGGACAAGAAGCAGTTTCAACAGGGGTCATTCTGGCCATGCGTCCCGGCGAGGACTACGTGTGCAGTACCTATCGGGACCACGTTCATGCCCTCAGTGCAGGAGTGCCTGCTCGCAATGTGATGGCAGAACTGTTTGGTAAAGAGACGGGATGCAGCAAGGGCCGCGGTGGCTCCATGCACCTGTTCTCAGCAGAGCGACGACTACTGGGTGGCTATGCTTTCATCGGCGAGGGGATTCCAGTGGCTACGGGCGCGGCCTTTCAAACTAAGTACCGACGAGAGGTCATGGGCGACGAAACGGCAGACCAGGTAACTGCGGCATTTTTCGGCGACGGTACCACGAACAATGGCCAGTTCTTTGAATGCTTGAATATGGCGGCATTATGGAAGCTGCCGATTATTTTTGTTGTCGAAAATAACAAGTGGGCGATCGGGATGGCCCATGAGCGGGCGACTTCCCAGCCGGAGATCTACCAGAAAGCCAGTGTATTTGGCATGCCAGGGGTGGAAGTTGATGGGATGGATGTGCTGGCAGTACGTGCTGTTGCTCAAGAGGCTGTTGCCCGTGCCCGTGCAGGCGAGGGACCAACGTTGATTGAGTGCCTTACCTACCGTTTCCGGGGTCACTCTCTGGCAGATCCTGATGAACTGCGATCCAAGGCCGAGAAAGAAGCGTGGCTGGCCCGTGATCCAATCAAAAAGTTTGCGGCTTACCTACTGGAGCAAAATCTAGCCTCCCAGCAGGACCTGAAAGCGATTGAGAAGAAGATCCAATCGGTGGTGGAGGACGCGGTTCAGTTTGCGCTGGAGAGTCCTGAGCCAAAACCAGAGGATCTCTACAAGTATGTGTTTGCTGAGGACGAGTAATTCAACGGCTCTGCTTAAGCTGAATATTCAGGAGGCGATCGCTGAATCCATCCAGTCATGCAGCGATCGCTCTTAAATACTGTCTAGATTTTGCTGCTATCACTCAGCATTCCTTACTCTCAACATTCCTTACCCTGTTTCCTGCCCGGTAAGCTCCCATTTCTGGAACTCTTCTCCCGTCTTCACAGAATCGGGAAGAAACGGCTGGCACTCTCCGCAGTTTCCGTGAGGGAGACCCGAAATATAAATACTATAACCTCGATATTCTCAGTAAAAATACTGATTATTCATCCTTCTATCCAAGCTCCCAAAGTCATGACAGGAAGGCTGTTCATCTACTTTTCACACAAAGCTGCCATATATAAATTGAGATACAAGAAGCACCAGCAGCAGTAACTGAAAGGGAATGATTTGGGCACGATAGTAGTGACCCCCTTATGTGACATGGATATCTGACTGAAACAGGAGCAGGTTAACCCAGTATTCCATCAACCAGTATTCCACCAATGTTTGGGCTTAATCCTCCACATATTGTGAAATCAGGCAACACTGCAACTATCGTTTAGGCTTCACTATGAACCTGAAACATTTCTTGTCCGGTTTCGGACTTCTAACTGCCGGATTCGTACTTTCTGGTACATCGGCGCAAGCATTTAATTTCACCACCAACCTGGCTCCTGGCAGTAACGACCCCAAGGGAGATATCTTTCTTCAATCCGTTACCCTGGGCGACGGTACGACCGTGAGTAATTTTTCTGTCGTTAACAGAGCTACTATCATCCTCAACGATGAATGGACAGGCGGCAATACTGGTGCGGCCAGTTCAGACCGGGGAGATAATGCATCAGGGGTCAAATTGGAGGCAGCAACCAACGCCAGCATTGCAGCCAGCCTGGGCAACCTCAATTTGAGCAATATCGTTGATACCGAGGACACGGGTTCCTTCAAAATCAACGTTTCCTTTGAAAGGGCCGTCTCCAGCCTGTTCTTCTGGGAACGGGGCATGAACAGTAAACTGGGAGTTCAAGCCCTTGACAGTAGTGGCAACCTGATTGGAAGGTTTTTGACGCTGGATAGCCGCACCTGGCAGTATGCAGGTTTCAGCATTGATACCACCGAAATCAGCGGAGCCCAACGAGTGGGTTCTCTGGGAGTAAGTCTGGCGGATCTGGGAATCAGTGGACCGATTCAGAGCATTCAGCTCACCAGCAGTCGCTCATTCAATGGTCCTGACTTTAAGGTAGTGGGCGCAACCGCTGCCGTACCAGAACCGACAACGATGGCAGGTTTGGCCCTGGCAGGAGCTGGAATGGCTGCCCTGCGCCGCCGCCAAAGTAAAAAGGCCTAATCTCTGATGAAAGCATAGTCTCTGAGGATTGTAGATTTTCTCAAGGGCACCAGATGTGCCCTCTTTTTGGCCGTGAACTTTATAGCTCTACGCAGGTGAATTATAGCTGTTGCCAGGTTGCTTAGGACACTAGGCTTAGGACGGGGTGGGGGGGGGGGGGCCCCCCCCCCCCCCCCCACCCAAAA
>JAIMBL010000050.1 GCA_023511615.1 Leptolyngbyaceae cyanobacterium HOT.MB2.61 | reverse complement strand
AAGGATTAAACGTTTAGCTCGCAAAACGATTTGTTTCTCTAAGTCGATCTGGTTGCACGATGTGGTCATTGGCTTGTTCATCAACCGCTACGAGTTCGACTTATTAAATGTCTGACTTGATCCACAGGTCTAGTCCATAACCGAATTAGAATTAGGGGTGTAGCGCTATGCCCGCTAAAGATCTCTACCACAATGCCGTAATATGGATAAGTTAGGGAATTACCGTCAAATTACTCGAAAAATTCTGATTAATGATCAGCAATGGGCGGCTGATGCCAATCCGCTTGGAGTAAACCAGTATGTCTAGGGTTTTAACATCCAAGTAAGCGCCCCATGGCTGAATTTGCTATTGCTTGATATGGAATGAAATATTTCTGGGTACTTAGACGATTACCCCACGGAGATTGCTGATGTACGTATTGATTGGTGGTGCAGGATTGGTTGGATTGGGTCTGGCGCAACGATTGATTGACCTAGGACATACAGTGGCGATTGTCGATGTAGACCCGGTTGCCTGTCGCTATGCCCGTGAACGGTTGGGGGTGATGGCGTTTGAAGGTAGTGCAGTCAATACGGAAGTGTTGCTGGAGGCTGGCATTCGGAAGGCCGATGCGCTAGCAGCCGTGCTAAGAGATGATGCGCTCAACCTGGCGATGGTGACTTTGGGCAAACACTACGGAGTGCCCTATATCCTCGTCCGGATGCGCCACCGGGACTTTGCCGAACCTTACCGGATTGCCGGGGCAACCCGAGTGATCAATGCGATCGACCTGGCGGTGTCAACGATGGCGAATGCGATCGAGTATCCCCAGGTGGAATCGATGATGCATTTTGAGCAGGGGCAAATTGAGGTGCTGAAGCTTGCCATTCCTGAGAATTGCAATGTGTCTGGGCGCAGCGTTGCAGAAATTGCCCAAGATCCAGACTTTCCCTCTGGGTCTTTGATTATTGGTTATCAGCCCCATCCCTATATGGATTTAGCTATTCCCAATGGCAACACGGTTCTGGAACCGGGTTCAACGGTGCTGATTGTAACAAAGCCCGGCTCCATGCATGAGATGATTGATTTTATTGAAGGATGCAGGAGGTAGGGGCGGGTTTATCTGCCGGGTGTGTGGAGAACAAATCGATTTGAAAACTCACCTGTATAGGAACTGATACCGGTTTAAACAATTTTGATGGCAGATGCCTTAATGGAGGCGATTCCACTCCTGCACCCCGCCCTAGGCCTGGTGGCTACAGCTATAACAATCCAATTGCTATCAAATTCTTCGCACAATAAAGAAGCAGTGACTATATTCGGTACCGTTTGCCAAAGTCCAGTTACCAGAAAATGGTTTCACAGAGCGATCGCCCCCTGACTTCACCACCACCGCATACTCACCGGGCGTCAATGTATATTGACCGACTGGCCCCTTTGCTGGGCAGGAGGTTGGACCGCTGCCAATGTAGTCTCGACAGTTTTCACAGGGGGCTAGCTCTTCAAAGCGAGGAGTGGGACCGCTGAATACAATTCGCATTGGCTCTCGCGAATCATTTTGAATTCGCACAACGGTAGATCCATCATTTGTGTTACCGCTACGCCCCGGTGGTGGAATGTGTAAAGCGCCCTTTGCCATCGCATCGGCGACATAGGTTTGCGCCAGTTCTGTTTTTACCGTTGCAGCCAGGGTGTGTTTCGGGTAGCGGTCTAAAAATTGCTCGTATAGGGCGATCGCGTTGGCAAAGTTTTGATTGGCGGCGTAGGTTTGTCCACAGGCATGGAAGAACGGAGCAGCCTTTGGTTCAGGAATCAGTTGAGCAGCAGCCATCCGCTCAATTTGATTACACACCTGAGGTTGGGCCAGATTGGACAACGGTACTTGCTGAAATAGATCGCTTGTGCGTCCACGGGTGAAACGGACGAGCACACTGGCAGGATAACGAGTTGCAAACTGAGTATAAGCAACCAGTGCTGCTGATTCGGGTTGTTGACGGGTTGCGGTTTGAAACATTTCACACTCGGCCTTCTTGGCCCGCGCTCTCGCCGTCAGATCATCCGTTCGGTTTCCAGTAGTGATGTTTTTGAAATGGTCGATCGCCGTTGAGCAATCTCCTTGTTTATAAGCCCGCGTTCCCTGGTTGTAGTGGTACTGCGTCAATAGATAACGTCCAAAACTCCCATCAACCACCAGGACAATAAAGGCGATCACCAGCTTCAAACCCCATCTCCGATTGGGTGGGGTGGGAGGGTTAACAACAGAATTCTGGGGCATAATAAACTCCTGTTGAAAGTGGCTGAGGTCATCCAGTTTCAACAGAAACTATCTCCAGACTGGAGGATGTTATGCAGGTACTCGATAATTCCATTCACCCAGAAACTCGCGCGGAATGGAGAACCTGGCTGGATAAAAACTTAGCCCGTGCGTCCAATGCCACCCGAACAGTGAACGACTGTTTTTTGTTGGCGTTGATCCGATGTCGTCAAAAGAACATTGGAATTAGAGAGGGAATGGGCTTCGCCCCCAGCCAAGGGGGCCACCCCTGCACCCTGTCCTAACCACAATGCCTGTCATGTATATACAAAAAAGGGTGGACGATCGCCCACCCTTTAAGTTATTCAGGTAAGTTATTCAGGTTTAACTTTATTTAGACTCAACGAAGTCAGCATCAATCACGTCATCGGTGTTGCCTTTGTTGTCAGTGGTGGAACCATTGGAGTAATTGCTGTTAGAAGCATTACCACCACTGGCATTAGCATAAATTGCCTGCCCCACTTGCATGAGAGCCTGTTGCAGCTCGTTGGTTAAGGACTTCATGCGATTGTAGTTTTCCTGGTTGATCGCTTCACGCAAATCCCTCACCAACGACTCTATGCGGCTTTTTTCAGCGGTAGGCACCTGACCATTCAGGTCTTGCAACTGCTTCTCTGCCTGGTAGGCCAGAGAGTCAGCGGTATTTTTGATGTCTACCTGTTCGCGCCGCTGGCGATCGGCTTCGGCGTTGCGCTCAGCATCTTTCACCATCCGCTCCACTTCGCTCTTATCCAGAGTTGAGGCACCCGTAATCGTGATTGATTGGGCTTTGCCAGTTCCTCTGTCCTTTGCAGAAACCGACAGGATGCCGTTAGCATCAATATCGAAGGTCACTTCGATCTGAGGAACGCCACGGGGAGCCGGAGGAATGCCATCCAGGTGGAAGGTACCCAGACTCTTGTTGTCGCTCGCCATCTGCCGCTCACCTTGCAACACATGGATTTCCACATTGCTCTGGCCATCCACTGCTGTGGAGAAGACCTCCGATTTCTTAGTGGGAATCGTGGTATTGCGAGGAATGATGGTGGTCATCACGCCACCCAGGGTTTCCACACCCAGGGACAGTGGAGTGACATCCAGCAGAAGAATACCTTCGACTTCATTACTCAAAACACCTGCCTGCACAGCCGCTCCAACTGCAACCACTTCATCCGGGTTAACCGTCTGGTTGGGTTCTTTGCCAGTCATTTTGCGAACCAGATCCTGTACGGCTGGAATCCGGGTGGAACCACCCACCAGCACGACTTCATCGATATCGGAAGCAGAGAGTTTGGCATCGCGGAGGGCCTGTTCGACTGGCTTACGGCAGCGATCCAGCAGGTCGGCACACATCTTTTCAAACTCGGCACGGGTCAGCGTCAGATCCACGTGCTTCGGACCTTCTGATGTTGCAGTGATAAAGGGCAGGTTAATCGTGGTCTGGGTTGCGCTGGAAAGCTCAATCTTGGCCTTTTCTGCAGCTTCGGTCAGGCGTTGCAGAGCTTGCTTGTCTTTGCGCAGGTCGATGCCTTCATTGCGCTGAAATTCAGTTGCGATCCAGTCCACAATCTTCTTGTCGAAGTCATCGCCTCCCAAGTGCGTATCACCGCTAGTCGCTTTCACTTCGACCACGCCATCGCCTACTTCCAGGAGCGAAACGTCAAAGGTACCACCACCCAGGTCAAATACCAGGATGATTTCGTTTGTCTTTTTATCTAATCCGTAGGCAAGAGCCGCCGCTGTCGGTTCGTTAACGATTCGGAGAACTTCAATTCCGGCAATCTTGCCTGCGTCTTTAGTGGCCTGCCGCTGGGAGTCGTTGAAATAGGCGGGAACAGTGATCACAGCCTGTGTGACTTTTTCACCCAGGTATTTGCTGGCGTCATCAACCAGTTTCCGCAGCACCTGAGCCGAGATTTCTTCCGGTGCAAACTTCTTGCCAGCCGCAGGACAATCTAATTTAACGTTGCTGCCATCGCGTTCAACTTTATAGGAAACCTGTTTAGCTTCCTCGGTAATTTCGTCATACTTCCGCCCAATGAAGCGCTTGACGGAATAAAACGTGTTTATCGGGTTCATCACTGCCTGACGCTTGGCAATTTGACCCACCAGGCGATCGCCATTCTTCGTAAACGCCACGACAGAAGGAGTCGTCCGTCCCCCCTCTGCATTGGCAATAACGACTGGCTGACCACCCTCCATTACCGCGACGCAGGAGTTTGTTGTCCCCAGGTCAATTCCAACAACCTTAGCCATTACCTCAAACCTCTCTTCGGTTAGGAACTTTTCATTTGTCTCTAAAATCCAGCCTAGAAGAGAAGCTCTCTAAAACGGGTTCGGTAGGGCGTCCACCAGGACTAGGGATTTCCGTACCTGGAGAAGAACGGCGGTAGTCATTGTGGTTAGGACGGGGTGCAGGGGTGGAACCCCTGGCTGGGGGCAAAGCCCCTACTCCCTCTCTAATTCCAATGTCCTAACGCATCTGCGTAGAGCAAAACAAAGGAGTTTCCGTGATCGCAAAAAGCAGGCATGACTGAATGCGATCGCCCTGCGGCATAAAGCAAACCCTCTTCCAAAGTCGGAAGAGGGCAGGTAGGAGCACTCATCAGGATTATCTCAAAGGATTAAAGATTGTTACGGTTGATCGGCAGGATAGGTAATGGCTCCGTAAACGATGAATGCAACACAGGCGGATACGAACGCAAGCAATCCTAAGAACACGCCAATAGCGGTGGAAGTAAATTGATTACTGACTGAGGGCGGGGTATCGGCAGAGGCGATCGCACTATTCAATCCCGACCAATCAATCTCAATTCCTTCCAGCAGAATCGAAGCGTTATAAAGTTGCAAAATGATGAGCAGGAAGAGGAAGAATAGTAGCATTAAAACTGCCATCCACAGGGTAGTACCCCAACCAGGAACTACCATACCGGCATTGGAATTCAACTTTTTGAGGATGTATTGAATCGGTGCGATCCTCTTTGGCTGAAAACTTTGGATCTGCATAAATGACTCCAATTCCTAAAATGCAAAAATCAGGTCAAAAACCAGGCATTAATTGTTTTTCGTTAATGTTTGCAGGCTCTCCGGGGAGTCTGGTAATTCAGGCTTCAGCCCCCTCCTGTGCTGGGGCCTGTTCTCTGGCGATCGCCTGAACTACCTCCGGTAGGGGTTGTAACCCTCCTGGAGCGGGTGGCAACAATGGAGTAGTTGGCTCCGAAGCGGGAGATGCAGTTTGCAGGGCGGGCTTTAAGCGAGTACTAGGGTCTCCCACCTTTTGGAATATGCCCCATTCCACCTGGTCAATATCCAGTTCGGGATCGATACCAGCAAAGACATCGCGGAAGAGGGTGCGAGATCCGTGCCAGAGATGCCCAAAAAACCAGACCAGAGCAAAGCAACAGTGGAAAAAGGCAAACCAACCCCGGTTGCTGGTGCGGAAGACTCCATCGGAATTGTGGACGGTGCGATCAAACTCAAACGGTTCACCCAATTGAGCCTGACGAGCATATTTTTTAACCGTCATTGGATCGCTAAAGGTTTGACCATTCAGCCTGCCACCGAGGAAGCTAACCGTGACTCCCGTTTGCTCAATGCTATATTTTGCCTCTGCCTTGAAGAAGGGAATATCGGCGCGGACGACCCCTTCTTTATCAGTTAAAACCACCGGGAAGTTTTCGAAGAAATTGGGCATCCGACGCACGGTGAGTTCCCGTCCTTCCCGATCCTTGAACACGGGATGCCCTAACCATGCCCGTGCTACCCCGTCTCCGTCCACCATGCGACCGACCCGGAACAGTCCCCCTTTAGCGGGACTGTTGCCCACATAGTCATAAAATGCGAGTTTTTCAGGAATCGCTGACCACGCTTCGGATAAACTTTTACCTTCTGCCAGACTGGCCTGCACTCGCCGTTCGATTTCTTTACCAAAATAGTTAGAGTCCCACTGGTAGCGAGTGGGTCCCCAGAGTTCAATTGGAGTAGTGGCTGTACCGTACCACATGGTGCCACAGGCAACGAAACCAGCAAAGAAGAACGTGGCGAGAGCACTGGCAAGCACCGTTTCAATGTTACCCATCCGCAAAGCCCGGTACAGGTTTTCAGAGGGGCGAACATTGATGTGAAACAGCCCACCAATGATGCCCACAATACCAGCCGCTATGTGGTGCGCCACGACCCCACCGGGATTGTAGGGATTAAATCCGGCTGGTCCCCACTCAGGTGCAACACGCTGCATGTGACCAGTCAGACCATAGGGGTCAGAAACCCACATGCCAGGACCAAAAATGCCCGTTAGATGAAACGCACCAAACCCAAAACAAACCAAGCCTGCCAGGAGCAGGTGAATTCCAAAAATCTTCGGCAGGTCTAACACGGGCTCACCGGTCTTGGAATCAAAGAAAGTTGCCAGGTCCCAGTACTTCCAATGCCAGACAGCGGCTAAAAATTCTAAACCGGAAAACAGGATGTGGGCGATCGCCACCGTTTCAAATGTCCAAAATCCTGGATCAGTCACAGTTTCGCCCGTAATGCTCCATCCTTGCCAGGAATTTGTCACCCCTAAGCGAGCAACAAAGGGCATCAAAAAACAGCCCTGCCGCCACATGGGGTTTAACACAGGGTCACTTGGATCAAATAAAGCCAGTTCAAACAACAGCATTGAACCAGCAAAGCCAGCACAAAGCGCATTATGCATCAAATGCACCGCAATTAATCGTCCTGGATCATTCAGAACGGAGGTGTGAACTCGGTACCAAGGGAGTCCCATTGACTAATGCTCCTTTTTCTAAACAAGTAATGAGTAATCAATATGGGATGTCATTTCAAAAGAAACCTAATTCTGCCTAACGATGCATGGCTATTCTTTCGTTGCTTCTCATCGTTTTGCTTCTGTGACTCTGTCCCCATTTAAGTTTTTGAGATGAACCTGATGAGGATGCTGTGTATGGATTCGTAATCACTTGGAAATCGGGACAGTCGATCGCTGCCTCAGACAGTGCCGTTGACGGATGAACCGTACATTTGAGGTAGTAATTGCGAGTAAAAAACTGGCATTTAGCGCAGGGAATTTGATGTAACTGCGCAGCCTGATCTACCGTATCTTTGATCACTGTCCACGTACTCCAGAAAATGAGCAGAATCAGAACCCAGGCGCAGAAGAAGCAAAAAGTAACTACCAGTGGTTGACTGGAAGAGGCTTGCAAAACCATCAGGTAAGACATAAGCAGATAACAGATAACAATGACAGAAGGTAAGCACGTAAATGAGTAAACCGCTGGGTATATAGCAATCCTATTTAGATTGTGAGAAAGGATTTCTGCGGAACTCTTCCTCACAAAGCCTCTCCATCTCACGACTGATTTAGGACTGCTATAGCGATTAGGAAAGATGAATGATGAATGAGGGATTCGCATTCATCATTCATCGTGAAACCGCTGTCGAGGGGCTAATCTAAATCAGGCATGGATAAAACTGGTTCATTTTCACGGTCAATACCTCGAACGAAGCCAGCCGCCGCTGCCCGGGCACGACCCGCATGCCAGAGGTGACCAACCAGGAAGAGAAAAGCCATGATGAAGTGAAATGCCGCCAGCCACGTACGAGGCCCAATAAAATTGAAAGCGTTCACTTCGGTCGCCAAGCCAGCTACAGAGTTTAACGAACCAACAGGAGCATGGGTCATATACTCGGCTGCTGTGCGAATTTGCCAGGGTTGGACGTCATTTCTGAGCTTGTCGAGGTCGAGACCGTTGGTACCCCGTAGAGGCTCCAGCCAGGGTGCGCGGCAATCCCAGAAGCGCATGGTTTCACCCCCGAAGATAATTTCACCTGTCGGGGATCGTTGCAAATATTTCCCCAGACCAGTCGGCCCTTGAGCCGATGCCACATTGGCACCCAGGTTCTGGTCCCGCACCAGGAATATCAGTGCCTGCGCCTGGGAAGCTTCTGCAATGGTTGGTCCATAAAATTCGCTAGGATAGGCGGTGTTATTGAACCAGATAAAGAAGGTTGCGATGAAGGCCTGACCACAAATATTGCCAAGGCTTTGAGCAAGATAGGCTTCGCCTGACCAGGTAAACACGCCATGGGTCCATTTCCAGGGTTTGGTCAGAATATGCCAGATGCCTCCAGCAATCAAAATTCCACCCATCCAGATATGTCCACCGACAATATCTTCCAGGTTATTGACGCCAATAATCCAACCCGCTTCGCCGTAGGGTGAGCGAAACAGATAGCCAAAGATTCGCAGGGGGTTCAATGTGGGATGGTTGATAATGCGCACATCCCCACCACCCGGTGCCCAGGTGTCATATAACCCGCCCCAGAACATCGCTTTGGCAACCAGCAGCCAGGCTCCAATCCCCAGGAAGATCAAATTAATTCCTAAAATCGTTGTGATTTTGTCCTTATCTTCCCAGTCAAAATCAAAGAAGCCAGCCAGCTTCGCCGGACCCCGAATTGCGTGGTAAATGCCGCCGAATCCTAAAACAGCAGAACCGATTAAATGCAGCACTGCAATCACAAAGAAGGGCGTGATATCAACCACTTCCCCCCCATGACCGACTCCAAAACCCAGAGTTGCCACGTGGGGCATTAGAATCGCACCCTGCTCATACATGGGTTTGTTGGGGGTATAGTGGGCAACTTCATACAGCAGCATGGCTCCTGCCCAGAAGGCAATCAGTCCGGCATGGGCCACATGGGCACCCAAGAACCGACCTGACATATTGATGAAGCGGGCATTGCCTGCCCACCAGGCGTAACCTGTAGATGCTTCATCCCGCCCTTCTCTGGGAGTAGTGATGGTCAGACCTTTGGCAGTCTTTTCTGTTCTAACGACTGCCCGATCAAAAAGTGTCGTCATATTGTTAAGAGGGATTGAGAAGGATTTCTAGAAGACTGGAGTGTCAATTAAAATTTGAGGAAAGATGGGTTACGGGATTTGAGCCGTGAGTGGGAGCTTCCATCGCAGTCGAAACTCAGCACCCATAACCCATCGTGCTGTTAGAGCACCTTTATCCCGCAGCATTACCTCTCGGTAAAACCTCATCGGGGAAGACAAAATGCTCATGAGGCTGGTCTTCTTCGGCCATCCAAACACGCAGTCCTTCGTTCAGCAAAATATTTTTGGTGTAAAACGTCTCGAATTCTGGGTCTTCTGCTGCCCGAATTTCCTGCGATACAAAATCGTAGGCCCGCAGGTTGAATGCCAGACCAATCATTCCGATCGCACTCATCCACAGGCCCGTTACCGGGACAAAAAGCATGAAAAAGTGCAACCAGCGCTTGTTAGAGAAGGCAATTCCAAAAATCTGTGACCAGAAGCGATTTGCCGTCACAAAGGAGTAGGTTTCTTCTCCTTGGGTGGGGCTAAATCCGCCGAAGGTGTTATAACTACGGGTGTCTTCGTAGAGAGTGTTTTGTACCGTGGCTCCATGGATGGCGCACAGCAATGCCCCTCCCAATACCCCAGCAACCCCCATCATGTGAAATGGGTTAAGGGTGAAGTTGTGGAAGCCCTGCACAAATAAGATGAACCGAAAAACGCCAGCTACTCCAAAACTGGGAGCAAAAAACCAGCTGGATTGACCTAATGGGTAGATCAGAAAAGTCGCAACGAAGGTAGCGATCGGTGCCGAAAAGGCGAGGGCATTATAAGGGCGTACACCCACCAAGCGAGCAATTTCAATTTGCCGCAGGGCAAACCCCATTAGTCCGAGGACACCGTGAAATGCGGTAAATGTCCACAGTCCACCAATCTGACACCAGCGCGTAAAGTCTCCTTGAGCTTCCGGCCCCCACAGGGTTAACAGAGAATGTCCCATGCTATTTGCTGGGGTGGAAACCGCCGCGGTTAAAAAGTTACACCCTTCCAGATAGGAACTGGCAAGTCCATGGGTGTACCAGGAAGTGACAAAGGTTGTGCCTGTAAACCAGCTTCCAAGCGCCAGGTAAGCACAGGGAAAAAGTAATAAACCTGACCAGCCAATAAAGACAAAGCGATCGCGCTTCAGCCAGTCATCCAGCGTATTCAACCAATCCACCCAGGCTGGGGGGCGTTGAATGGCAATGGTCATCTAAAGTTCCTCCTTTTAAAGAGATTGGAGTTGGTGGTTGTTAGAGAGGAGTGAGGAGGCAAAATAGGCGACGCACACTTCTTCTCTGGCTCTGTTGCCTGTAGCCCGTCGCCTGTTACCTTTACTGGCGTTGCTGAATCTGGGGATGAAAAAAATGCTGGATGCTTAAAGCTTTGTTTCAATTCATCCTGCTTTTCAACAACGCCCCTTCACCCAAACTCAAAACTCATTGGTAGTGCCCAAATCGTAATGATTTTTAGTCGTTAATGATGGCGGCTAGCGCCACTCATCATTACCTTGTCAGGTCTACCAACTCATTAATATTCCAGGGTGCCGTTGTGAACGAAATAAGGCGCACCGGGCAGTGCAAGGGTTTGAATAATGAGGTCGAAATAGGGAATCACTTCAACGGCATCTTCTTCGCCTAAGAGGGCGATTGCTTCTTCTTTCAGGCAGCGCACAGCTTCGACCCAGTTTGCCAGAGGGATGCCCAGAGAGATGTACATCTCTTTCATCCCGATAGTGCCAATGTCTGTTAACGGCTTTTCGTTCCCAGCTAAGACACAGTAGGCAATGAGTCGGATGTACCAGCCCTGATCCCGCTGGCAGGAAGCGGTCTTGCGAGGATTACCACTGTTACTGGGTGTCACCGGGCAGCGCTTCCAAAACTTGATGCATCCCTTTTCCACCAGTTCTTTTTCGTGGTCTGCCAGGGTTTGAGCAATCCGGATACGGCGCTCACCTGTTTTGCAGAAGTTTTGGATCATGCGGATTTCGCTCGGTGTGGGGTAGCGCAGTTCTTCATCGGCATTCAAAATGACTTGCTGAACAAGACTCATCGCTTCCCTCCTGAGACAACGTGAACGCCTCCAAACCAGCCAATATGTAACTGTTTGGAATTCCTGATTGGGTGAATCAACCACTTCCAGAGGCGGGTATTCATCATCCCTGTAAACCCGCGCTTAAAAAAGCGCTCCAATGGGCTTGCCAGGGATTTCCGGTAAAAATGTTTGACAAAAACAGAATCAGCTCGATCAAGTTTTGGCATGGGATTGCTCACTCCTGGAATTAACACGCATTAACTTTGCCCACCGGTTTCGCTCAGAGCTGGTTGAGCCTTTTCTGGTGACGATTCCTGCGGCGTTCCTGCTGCTTGTGAATTGGGCGTTTCTTTTACTGTTTCAGAGGCTGTTTTAGCCGCTGCGTCCGATTCAAGCTGAAGTTGCTTGACGGCATCCAGTGCCTCGTGACTGAGTGGTTTTTGCTCCAGAAGCGCAGCTTGCAGTTGAGCCCGTTTATGGGCCGCGTCACCCCCTTCCAGGGCGGCCTTCATCCAACCACTAAAGTTCTCTGCTACCCTTGGGCCTGGTACCGAACTTCCAATCCGTTCGTGGTGCAGTCGTAGCGTTCCAGTACTACTGCGCGATCGCAGTTCGTATCCCCGTGGGGTTACAAACCGCTCGTAGGGAACGGTATCTTCTCCAAACACAGCAATGTACTCAGGGCTATCCACCAGTTCATCAATCAGTGCATAAAAGCCTTTCTTAGCGCAGATATCGTAGTAACGCCCCATTTCCTGCCGTCCGTAGGTGGGGCGACCCAGCAGGCGACGATGGATGTACTCAATCGCCTTTGTGATATACAGCGATTCCCAGTACATATGCCGGAATGGGCGTGATTTCGCCACTTGGCGGACAAACTCCCGCACCGTGATTTCACCGCTTTTGAGCTTCAGTTCTGCCGCAGTCAGCCGCTGCTCCGGGTAGACTTCCCGTCCAAAGAGCTGGCGATAGGTGCCTTCAATAATGGCAGTGGGGGAATTTTTGGCCAGGTTAACGTTGGCCCCCTGGGGCTTGGCTTTACCATTGCCATTCAGTTGAGTCATCTGATTCAACTTGAGCGGGCGATTCACAATCCCTGGAACCTGTCCCCAGTTCATGGCATGACTGTTTCCATTTCCATTGCCTATTTCACAACTGATCAAAATGCGACGATGATCTTTGTTGAAAGAAGCGGGATGATCGTTGCCTTTCCAGCTTGGTTGCGGGAAGATGGCACCAAAGCGAATTTCCAGCGGATCGTTGCCTGCTCCGTAGGGATGCTGATTGGGTAGCGGTTTCTGGTAATCCCCAAACTGGGTGATGAACTGGGGCATTTTGTGGGCAGGCGCACAGAACTTGAAGAGATGAAGTTGTGGTCCCCAGTTCCGGCATTCCTGTGCCTCTACTCCATAGCCTCGCAGGTAGGGAACGGTTTCTTCACCGAAATAGTCAGCATACTCCTGGGAATCAACCAGTGTATCAATTAACGCATGCCATCCCCGGCTAGAAACGACATCAAAATACTGCTGGAATTCTTCTGGAGAGCTCACACCCCGCCCCAGGAAATGACGCACGGCCAGTTCAATAAATCGGCTGACAACAAAAGGTTCGTAAAACTCCTTGCGATAGAGACGCGACTTACCCATTCGACGGATAAATTCCTTGGTTGAAATTTCTCCACTCCGGAATTTCGACTCCAGATCCGTCAACCGGACTCCATATTCTCCGTATTCATGGGTGATGTCTCGCTCAAATACTTGTCGGTAGGCCGCTTTAATGACTTCCTGCTTTTCGGTTTCCGACAGGTTTGGCTTCATCACAAACCGAGGGCGTGGAATCACTGAAAGGGCATAATTTTCCGGTAGTTCCAGGCCTTGCTGATCGTTGGAAATCCCCTGTCGCACTCGATTTGAAGGTTTTTCAGCCAGATAATCGGTGATCATCACATCGAAGTATTCTCGAATCAGGTCACAGGCTTCGGCATCCTGTTTGAAATAGTTGAGCGATCGCCACCGCATCTCGCGCATAGCAACTACTGTGGCTTCTGTCACATCTTCAGGAATGACCCCGCGTAGCCCCCGCACATTGACCGTCAAAATACTGGCATCTCCAGCCACAATGGCATAGGTAACGTAGCGCAAAAACCAGGCCAGATCTCGCATTGAGTTCTTCATGCGGCGAGGTCCATACCGTTTTACATGGATCAGTCGGAAACCGTCTGGTAGGGGATCGCGATCGCCGCTCAACCGCGTTTGCAAAAATTCCAGAACGCCCCGCAATGGATTCCCATAACTGGGAGCCTCAACTTGCAATTTCTCCTTGGGAGGCGCAGTTCTTGGCCGCAATGGAGTGTTATACCCTGGCAGGTTTTGGCGATTGGGCGGTGCCTCTAGATAGGCCATCGGTGAACCGCCATAAAAGATGCGATTGGCCGCCGCGGCTACAATTTCATTTGCATGTTCTGATAGGACGGCTGCAACCTCTAGCCGCTTGGCACCGGAGCGAAAAAAATCTGTCAACTCTTGCAGTTCACCCTGCTTCAAGCAACGATCCTGTTGTTCAGCTTGAGAAATGACTGCAATTGGTAAGGTGCGGTATTGCTGAGGAAATATGGCAGGACTTCCACCACTTGCATGAGAACTCATGAGACTTCCATTGCTCCCTAAAAACAGTTTTGAATAACCAATTTTTCTGTATCCATCCCCTCATCGACCCATCCACCCGCTGTCGATGGCTCACACCCAACTCCTACTGAGGTGTCAGCCCTTGAATGATGTAGTCAAAGTAAGGGGCGACTTCTGCTGCATCATCAAGACTCAACAGATCCAGTGCCACTTCCTTAAGACAGCTCATGCATTCCACAACGTTTCTGAGGGGGACACCGAGCGAGTTGTACATTTCCTTGCCGCCTTTTACCCCAATTTTTTCAATTGGGGTAATGTCTCCCACAATGACGGCATAGGAGACGAGGCGCACGTACCAGGATTGATCACGCTGACAGGAGGCTCGATAGATGGGATTGCCACTATTGCTGGGTGTAACAGGACAGCGCTGCCAGAATCGCTGGCTACCGCGTTCAACAATGTAACGTTCGTTTGCCATCAGGATAGTGGCAATTCGCAGGCGATCGCTCCCCTGCGTAAAATATTCGTTAATCGCGTTCAATTCTCCGGGATTTAAATAACGAGCTTCGCGATCAGCGATCGCAATCGACCGGGTAACAATACTCATGCCAGTAACCTAAGAAGATTCAACGGTTTCAAAGTAAGAAAGTAATTCGGGAAGAATCAGCAGCGGACTTCATAGCGAATCAATAGAGATGATTATTGGGTGGAGGACAGCAACCCTTAAATTCATTCGTTGTATTCGTTACTGATCCGCTGCTAACTACTCCATCTAGCAGAGTCCTAAACTCTTCGCAGAACCCTAGCTCAGTCCAGAGCAGATGTAGTCGAAGTAAACACCCATCTCTTTTCCGGCCTCAGCGCCAACCAGATCGGCAGTGACTTCTTTCATCGCCTGAATGGCCCGAATCGTTCCACCAATTGGAACCCCCAACGAATTATAGGTTTCTCTCAAGCCATTCAAAATTCGCTCATCCAGAATGGAAGGATCGCCTGCCAGCATGGCGTAGGTGGCATAACGCAAGAAGTAGTCCAGGTCCCGAATGCAGGCTGCGTAACGGCGACAGGTATACATATTGCCACCAGGAGCGGTGATGTCGGTATACATCAAAGATTTGGCAACGGCCTGGGTCACAATTGAAGATGAGTTCGCGCTGATGGTAGTGGCTGCTCGCGATCGCAACTCTCCACTTTGGAAGTAAGCCCGCAATTTCTCAACTCCTGCATTGTCCAAGTAGCGACCCTGGACATCTGAGGCATTAATCAGTGATGTAATAGCATCTTGCATGTTGATATCTCCTTAAATGGATTGAACAGATTTCAATGAACCGCACAGAGTAGTCGAGAGAGTAGAGACGAGAACTGGAGTAGAAGAGAATTTTTAGGACAGCGATCGAATGATGAGATCAAAGTAGGGAGCAACCTCAGTCGCATCCTCAGGTCTCAGCAAAGAAAGGGTCTCTTCTTTGACACAGCGCATACATTCCACAATGTTTTTGAGTGGAATTTCTAGAGAGTTGTACATTTCCTTGATGCCAACGGTGCCAATTTCCACCAGGGGTTGTTCACTGCCCGCCAGAATGGAGTAAGCAATCAGGCGAATGTACCAGCCCACATCGCGCTGACAGGAAGCCGTCTTGCGGGGATTGCCACTATTACTGGGCGTCACCGGGCACCGCTCCCAAAACTTGGCAAAAGCATTCTGGATAATTCGCTGCTCATTTTCTGACAATGTGCCGGCAATGCGAATTCGCTGTTCACCCGTTTTAAGAAAGTCCTGAAAAATACGCAACTCTTTGGGAGCGGGATAGCGGGCTTCACTGTCAGCATTGAGAATTAATTCAGTTACAAGGCTCATTGATTTCTCCTTGATTGGGACAGATTAAACGTTGAAGCTATTGCAGTCTCTAGAAGAATTAGGAATTCCCCATCACAACGGTTGCAATCCCAGATGCAATGGGGAAGCAACCATACTCAACCGATCGCTGGAGCTTTCATGGCAATGGGAACTGCCTCACCACCCGCCAGGTCAAGCGGGAAATTATGAGCATTCCGTTCGTGCATAACTTCAAATCCCAGATTTGCCCGGTTGATCACATCCGCCCAGGTGTTAATCACCCGTCCTTGCGAATCCAATACCGACTGGTTGAAGTTAAAGCCATTCAGGTTAAACGCCATGATGCAGATTCCCAGAGCGGTTGCCCAGATGCAAATGACTGGAAACGCCCCCAGGAAGAAATGCAGAGAGCGGCTGTTGTTAAAGCTGGCATACTGGAAGATCAGGCGTCCAAAATAACCGTGGGCAGCCAGAATGTTATAGGTTTCGCTTTCCTGACCAAACTTGTAGCCCAGGTTTTGAGACTCGGTTTCTGTCGTTTCCCGCACCAGGCTGGAGGTGACTAAACTCCCGTGCATCGCACAGAATAAGGAACCTCCAAAAACACCGATCACCCCCAGCATATGGAAAGGATGCATCAGAATGTTATGTTCTGCCTGGAAGACGAACATAAAATTGAAGGTGCCACTAATACCCATTGGTAAACCATCCGAGAAACTTCCCTGCCCAATGGGATAGATCCAGAAAACAGAAGTCGTGGCGGCCAGCGGTGCAGAATAGGCAACAGCAATCCAGGGGCGCATTCCCAGACGATAGCTGAGTTCCCACTCCCGGCCCATATAGCAGCACAGGGCTGGGATGTAGTGGGCACCAATCATCTGGTAAGGACCGCCGTTGTATAGCCACTCATCAATACTGGCTGCTTCCCAAATCGGGTAAAAGTGCAGGCCGATCGCATTAGACGATGGAACAACAGCCGCTGTGATGAGGTTGTTGCCATAGAGCAACGAACCCGAAACTGGCTCTCGAATACCGTCAATATCAACGGGAGGCGCTGCGATGAACGCAATAATAAAAACGCAGGCAGAAACGCCCAACAAAGGAATCATTAAAACACCAAACCAGCCAATATAGAGCCGATTTTCGGTGCTGGTAATCCAGTCGCAAAATCGATCCCATAAATCGGGAACCCTGCGCTGTTGGATAGTTGTAGTCATAGGTCTTGACCAGAATTGAACTACGATTGCAGATTGGCTCAAAAATCGATCAGGTCATCGATCTTCAAAGCGATCAATGAAAAAATGAGATGACCACGATCGCGCACTCAAGTACACGCTATCGGCAAATACCGATTGCTAACCATCAAGCGCTTGTTACCTGCTGTGCCAGCAACCCAAAAGGGTGTTTTGGTTTTAACAGATAGCCCTTTGATTCAGGCTGTCTGGCAGCCCAACCAAAGGTTCAAAGCCGATTTTCAGATAGCTCAGAGCAGTGCATTACCTGTTGCTAACGCACCCCATAACGATGTTCTAAGCAGTTTGAAAATCTGTACGGATGAAGTTTCGTGATGTGTAAAAAGAATAGTGAAAAAACCTAAAGAACCTCTAAAGGCTATCTTCTCTTTACAAAAGTTTATGTTATGAACGGTTCTCCTAGCTTGCCGATGAAAGAGTAGCTGATGCTACTCTTTCATCTCAAACAAAATCCCTGAAATATTGATTTTGTTTTGGTGATAGGCCTCGCTTGTTGCCAAACTCTCAGGAGAGTCTCATGAACTCCAGAAAAAGCGCGTTTTCAGGAAATCGCGCTCGCCATCCCCCGCAGCAGGCGCTCCCGCTCCAGCCGATTCAGGATTCGGGTTAACAATTCTGATTGGGCGATCGCCTTACTGATGCAGTCGTCCGCCCCTGCCGCAAAAGCTCGTCTCACAGTTTTGAAATCCATATCAACGGTCAAGAACAAAACCGGTAAATCGCCCCATTGTGGCGTATTTCGTAATGCCTGGCAGAGTTCGATGCCACTGAAATGGGGCATGTTAATGTCCAGAACCAGCAAATCAGGCGAAACGTCCTGTAAAGTTCGCCAGAAATGCAACGGCTCCTCCAGGGTGGTCAGTCGCAATCCCAGGGGTTCTAGCAAAGTGCGCATCGCCATCAATTGCTGGGGATCATCATCAACGATCATTACCTTCGCAGTGGTGGCTTGAATGTGGGATCGCACCCTGGAAACCGCATCCAGTACCTTTTCTGGAAACAATGGCTTGCATAAAAATGCATGGGCACTCAGGCGAGCCACCTTGACCCGATAGGCCAGAGAATCCTGTTCGGTGAGAAACAGCACCGGAATAGGCGGAACGCGGTTGACTAAATTGGCTAAAAACACCAGGCTATCCTCAGTGGCACTGGCAAGGGAAAAGTTAAGCAACACCACATCTGGTAGCGAACCTGGATGCTGGGGAGGCAGGCGGATACTTGAATTGCAGGTTCCTTCAAAACGCAGGAATGGTTTAGAGCGCAGAACATTTCTTGCCGTCAGCAAATCCGGAACCATTAACACAGAAAATCCCCAGGTTTCTGCCAGATCGAGAATTCGGTTGGATAATTCCGTATCCTCATCCACAATTAGCAGCAGTGGGCGGGAAAAGGAAGCGGTTGCACTGTAAGTGGATTGTTTGGTGATCAAATTGGGGACTGGGCAGGCGGTCAGTGGCGGCAAATTTACTTTCCCCATTCCCTGGTGTCCATCGATCGCTCCGGCTTTTGGCTCCTGCATTACTTCTCTTAATGTTGCCAGTAGTTCCGCCAGGTAAAGAGCTTTTTGCTGGTTTAAAGGTCCTTCCGTCTGAAAGAGTTCTTCCACTTCCTTGGCCACTTGGGAGGCTTCCCTAAACCCAAAAATGCCCAACGCTCCCGTCAATTTATGGGCTGCTGCCTGGGCTCTCTGCCGCTGGTCGTCTTTCAGGCGGTTTTCCAGCCATTCTGCGACAGCCTGTTCAAGAATAGCGAGGCGATCGCGATTGAGCCCCTGGTAATTTTCCCAAACGCTGGTCAGTTCTTCTTTGGTTTGCTGATGAATGACTTTTTGAGTTTGATTGGCTTTGGCAACAGACTTAGATGCCGGATTTATTACCTCCTTGCGAGTCTGTTTTAGACGGTAACCCTGACCATATACAGTTTCAATTAAATCGGAGGGAGCACCTGCTTTTCTCAGCTTTTGTCGTAAATCTTTGATGTGGACGGTCACGGTTTCTTCGCTGGGTGCTTCTTCACTTGACCAGAGGTGGTCTAAGATGGCGCTACGGCTGAACACCCGATGCGGGTTGCGGAGAAACAGTTCTAGCAGGCGATACTCCTTAGGCGTCAGGTGCAACGGGCGATCGCCATAGGTCACTTCGCAAATGCTGGGGTCTAACCTCAAATTCAGCCATTCCAAAGCCACCTGCTGACAGGCTTTACCTCGCCGCAGCAGAACGCGAATTCGGGCTAGCAGTTCCGACAATTCAAACGGTTTAACCACATAATCATCGGCTCCCGCATCTAGGCCCAAAACCTTGTCGCTACTGGAACTACGGGCCGTTAGCAGTAACACGGGAGTTTCATCACGATTCGCCCGCAGTTGCTGGCAAAACTGGATACCATCGAGACCAGGCAAATTGACATCCAGCAAAATCAGGTCGTAGGTAAATGCATTGGCAAGCTCCCACCCCATCGGTCCATTAGCAGCAACATCCACTGCATAGTGCTGATCGCACAGTGTTTTTTCTAAGGCTTTTGAGATGATCTCATCATCTTCAACGAGCAAAATTCTCATGGCGCGTCACACCATTGACTCTTAACTGATTGAGCAACAGAATTATTAATCGGTGTAGGAAAAATTTTGATTTTTTTTAGAAAAATGAGAGCGCAGGCAACATCTTTCTCAGAAAATGGAAGTGATCCCTCACAACCAAAAGGCTTTGATTGCCTTTCCTAGTTAGGTTGATCAGCGAATCAGCCTAAAAATCCGTGAACCCAGTTATTGATACAATTTATATATCTTTTTATACATCTTTAGCTAGAAACAGATTTTGCTTTACATAATTTCACATTTTAAGGATGAATACTCCTGCTTTAGAGTTCTCCTGACCCCTGCCTCCTGACTTCCTTTTCATTCGTGATGCTGCAGGCAGTCCATTGTGCCTATTTAGATTGTGAGAAAGAGTTCGTGCATACCACTGTCCTGATGCATCTGCGTGGAGCCATAGGACTGCTAAATTGTAAAGGAAGATAGATAAAATCAACGAAAAATAAAGAAACATGAATTCCTAGGTGCACTTGTTGATAATACCTTTAATGGATAGCTGTTCTTAATTTTTCTCAATCTATCTTTGCTGAATTTGTTTAAGATCTGAGCTTAACAGGCAGATGGGGATTGCTGTGCATGAGAATTCTGCTGGTTGAGGATGACGAGTGTATTGCAAGAACCCTTGAAACAATCCTCACAAAAGAAAACTACGCGGTTGATATAGCCTTTGATGGCGAAGTCGGTTGGCGATTGATAGAAACCTTTGCCTACGACTTGATTTTGCTGGACGTGCTTTTACCCAAATTAGATGGGTTGACCCTCTGTCAGCGATTGCGATCGCACAATTACCAGACTCCAGTGCTGTTGGTCACCACCCAGACCGCCAGCACTGACCGGGTGGCTGGCCTGGATGCAGGAGCCGATGACTACCTCACCAAACCCTTTGAAGTGCCTGAATTGCTGGCCCGAATTCGGGTTTTGCTGCGACGAGGCCGTTCACCGGTTCTCCCGATGTTGGAGTGGGAAAAATTACGGCTTGACCCTGCTTCACGGGAAGTCCGCTATAGCAATCACCTCCTGCATTTAACGCCTAAGGAATATCGGCTGCTGGAGTTATTTCTGCGCAATCCCCACCATGTCTTCAGCCGTAGCGGTATTCTGGAGCATTTGTGGGCATCGGAGGAAGCACCCGGTGAAGATACGGTGACAGCCCACATTAAAGGATTGCGGCAAAAGTTGAAAAAAGCCGGAGCACCGCCGGACTTAATCGAAACTGTATACGGTATTGGTTATCGCCTGAAACGAAATGGAGGTAACGGGTCTGGCTCAATCCCGCCCTTTTTCTCTTCAGTTCAACAATCAGCGGGAGAACATGAACCAGAGGGGCAAGCCACAAACAATCAGTCAATTGTGAAGCCATCCTGGCAGGCACAACAAACCAGAGCGGCTCTGACGGCAATTTGGGAAAAGTTTAAGCAACGGAATTGCGATCGCCTGCAAGAGTTGGAGAGGGCGATCGCACTCTGGCAGCAGGGCGATTTAGACCACGACCAGCTTGAGCAGGGGCGATGGGCAGCCCATAAACTGGCGGGAGCGTTGGGGATTTTTGGTTTAACCCGAGGTTCCCAAATTGCCGTCGATTTAGAGCCCTATTTCAAAAAGGGTGAGCGTCCATCACCGTCGGTATTCCAGCATCTGGTTCAACAGTTAGCAGAACTAAAAACTGAGCTAAATCGGGGGCCGAATCCTTCGCCTCAATTGGCTACAGGAATGAGTTGTCCCCTGCTGTTAGTAGATGATGACCTCAGCCGGGTAGAGCAAATTGTGCAATCCTCCAGGTTGCAGAAGATGCAGGTCAAGCAAATCTTCCATTTGCAGGCGATTCAAGAAACGATGATGGCCCAGCCAGAGGGGTTAGGTTTAGATGCTCTGGTATTGAACTTTCCCCTCGCTACGGCAACACAAGCAGACCTGGAATTACTGCAAAGCCTGGCTCACCAGCTTCCGCCCATTCCCATTCTGCTGTTCACCGATCAGGACAATCTGGATCTGCGCATCTGGTTGGCAAAGTCGGGGGTTTATGCGGTAATCTCGAAGGCTTTGACGGAACGAGTGCTGGATATTATTCAGCGGGTGCAGTTTCGGGCTGGCAGGCTGGCTGCCGAAGTGCGATCGCCCCATTCCCAGCCGGCACGGGTGATGGTAGTAGATGACGACCCGCAGGTGTTGATGGTGATGCGGGCCCTGTTAGAACCGTGGGGATTACAGCTCACCACCCTGGAACACCCTCCCCAGTTCTGGCGAGCGCTAAAAACCTGTGTTCCCGATTTGCTGGTATTGGATGTTGAAATGCCTTACTTTAGTGGCATTGAGCTATGCCGTGTAGTGCGTAATGCTCCTCAATGGAGCCAGCTTCCAATTTTGTTTCTCACCGTGCATACCGATGCCACAACGCTTCAGCAGGTACTCGCCGCTGGAGCTAATGACTTGATTAGCAAGCCTATTAGAGATTCAGAAGTCGTGAGTCGCATCCTCAGCCAATTGGAGCGAACTCAACTGTTGCAAAGCATGGCGGAGTTAGAGAGATGCAGCCTGAATTTCAGTCACTAAAGGTATTGACCACTGTTCCATCTTCCAGGCTGGTCGATGGGTTTGAAGGGTTGTTGCACCGGATGACAAATCGCATTCGTCAGTCCCTGGAGTTGCCGGAAATCTTGAATGCAACGGTGGCAGAGGTACAGGCATTTCTGGGAACAGACCGGGTTAAGGTCTACCGGTTTGACGATGACGAGAGCGGTGAAGTTGTGGCAGAAGCGATCCGAGATCAGCGGCTGCCCTCCTTGATTGGACACAGTTTTCCGGCAGAAGATATTCCCCTCGAAGCCCGAGAATTGTTTCTGAAGGTCCGTCAGCGATCCATTGTGGACGTTGAAAGCGGGCAAATTGGGCTCAGCCCTTTAGGGGAGGATGCCGAGGAGATAAATGGTGACATTCGCTTTCGTCCAGTGGATCCGTGCCATGTGGAATACCTGACTGCGATGGGAGTGCGGTCTTCTCTCGTTGTACCGATTTTGGACCGCGATCGCCTCTGGGGGTTGCTGGTTTCGCATCATCGCGAACCCCGTCGCATCACCGAACAGGAACTTCAGGTGGTACAACTCGTCGCAGACCAGGTTTCGGTGGCGATCTCTCAGTCAAATCTGCTCAGCCAGGCCAGGCTTAGAGCGGCTCAGGAAGCTACCATTAACCAGATCACCACCCTGCTCCATGCGTCTCCTGACATGCAGTTGCGAGAGGCTCTAGAACAGACGATCGCAGCCTTGCGTGGCTGTGGCGGCAGAATTTACCTGGCACCCCAAAATACCCAGCAACCACCGCAGCTTTTCACGTGCGGTAACCAGCCACCCATGCCAGAATCCTGGAAATTACGAGACGCTAACGGAAACCGGCGGAAACCCGCTCAGAATCCCCCCCTTCTCTTCCCCATTGAGCAGCACCCCTACTGGCAAACCTGGCTGGAAATGGAAGACCCGGTAGACCCAGAAAACGGCATCTGGGCCATCTCCGATCTCTACCAGGCAGTTATGCCATCCGATCTGGCCGTTGCCTTTCTGTCTACCGAAGTGCGCGGTTTGCTGATCGCGAGTCTCCAATATCGCCAGCAAGTTCTGGGATACCTCACGATCTTTCGGGGTGAAATCGACATTGAGCGAATTTGGGCTGGACGGTGCGATCGCGACGACCCCCGCCAACTCCGCCCCCGCCAATCCTTTGAAACCTGGCGCGAATTAAAACGCAACCAGGCTCATCCCTGGACCCAGGCCGATATCAGCCTGGTGCAGGCACTCAGCAACCACATAGCCGTCGCTCTCCATCAAGTCAGCCTCTATCAACAGGTTCAGGCACTCAATAATGATCTAAGACGAGACATCCAAAAGCGCAGGCAGGCAGAAATCAAAATCTCCACCCTCAACGCTCAGTTAGAGCAACGAGTACTGGAGCGCACCACCGAACTGCAACGAGCCAATGCCGAGCTGATGCGCGAAATTGCCGAACGAGAACGGGCTCTGCTGGAGCGGCAACAGGCAGAAGCTTCCCTGGCCCGCCTCAGCCACCAAAATGAACTCATCCTCAACTCCGCCGGAGAGGGCATTTATGGACTCGACCTCCAGGGCAAAATCACCTTTGCAAACCCGGCTGCTGCCAGAATGCTGGGCTATGAAGTCACCGAACTGATCGGGCAATGGATGCACACTCTCCTGAACCATGCCCGCTCCGACGGCACCCCCTACCTGCTTTCCGAAAATCCCATCTACGCCACCCTGCGCGATGGCACCCTCCAATCTCGGTCAGAAGATCTGTTTCAACGACGGGACGGCTCCTGCTTTCCGGTCGAATACGTCAGCACACCAATTCATGAACAGGACAGCATCGTTGGAGCCGTTGTTATTTTCAAAGACATCACTGATCGCCAGGTCGTTGAGCAAATGAAAGACGAATTTATTTCCATCGTCAGCCACGAACTGCGCACTCCCCTCACCTCTATCCGCAGCACCCTGGGTTTACTGGCCAGTGGCTGGCTCAGCAGCTATCCTGACAAAAGCCAGCGCATGCTCGAAATTGCCTTCTCCAATACCAACCGGCTGGTACGGCTGATCAGTGACATCCTGGATGTGGAGCGCATCAAGTTTGGCAAAGTGACGATGGAGAAAAAAAGCTGCAATGCAGCCGACCTGATGGTGCAGTCCGTCGATGCCATGCGCGCCATGGCTGACAAAGCCGGAATCACTCTCTCGGTCACTCCCGTCACGGCCACCCTCTGGGCCGACCCGGACCGCATCATCCAAACCTTTACCAACCTCCTCAGCAACGCCATCAAGTTCTCGCCCGCAGGTTCCACCGTATGGCTGACCGCAGAAATTAGAAATCAGGAGTCAGAAGCCAGGAGCCAGAAGGCAAAAGGGGCAAGGGACTGGGCGTTAGAGGCCAGGAAGCAGGAAACAGAAAGTAGAGAACAGAAAGCAGAAAGCAGCCAGGAGGCAGAAGGCGAACAGAAGACGTCAGGAACCCCCATCTCCCATCCTCCAGCCAATAGCCAGGAGTTAACTCAAGACTCAAGACTCAAAACTCAAAACTCAAAACTTTCCCCTCCCATCCCCCCATCCCCCCATCCC
>JAIMBL010000005.1 GCA_023511615.1 Leptolyngbyaceae cyanobacterium HOT.MB2.61 | reverse complement strand
CCTGGGGGCAACGCCCCCACCCCCCTTTCTTCCAATTAATCATGTCTACCTACTCAGTGTTCTACCTGGAAAATTTTGACAGGTCGCAGCCCCTCAAACCGAATGATAATCAAAGCTTATTATCTGACCTCTACAGAGGTTAAGATAATTAAACTTTTGTAAATTTCCAGCAAAATACTGTAACATCTCAGGATAATATAGAACTCCTATAACACACCATGACGATTCAGCAGATAACTCCTTTGCTAATCGCCGAAGATAGTGATGAAGACTTTGAAGTGCTGCAACTGTTAATGCGGCAGATGGAAGTTCAAAATCCTATCTATCGCTGCACCAATGGAGACAAAGTTTTAGACTTTCTTTACCAGGAGGGCGACTACAGCAATCCAGAGATCGCCCCTCGCCCTTCAATTATCCTGCTCGACTTAAACCTGCCTGGTACCGACGGTCGCGACGTGTTGGAACAACTCAAGCAAGACCAGAAGCTGAAAGAAATTCCAGTGATCATCTTTACTACCTCCTCCAATCCTAAAGACGTCGAGTTTTGCTATCAGAAGGGAGCGAATGGGTATCTGATCAAACCTGTGGATTCGGAAGAGCTTGAGAAAACGGTGCAGGCATTTGTTGAGTTCTGGTTAGAAGTGAATACCCTGCCACTTAACGGACACAACTAAATTTGTTAAGCAATTTGTCAAGCAAATTTTGGGTTCAGCCCAAACCCTGAATTGACGGGAAATTGAGTGTTTTCTTTGTCAGAATCTGGTATTATTTAGAGGGTTAAAGGGATTTATTCTTTAGATTCTAGTTACATTCTTCAGGTTTTCTCAATAGAAGAGCAACTTCCTCCTCTTCCATGCCAACTATGTGGACACTCCTGATTGCTGATGACTGTGCCGAGGATCGGGAGATTTATCGAGAGTATTTATCCAGCGATCCCGACCAGTCTTATCAGATCCTGGAAGCCTCTTCCGCAGAGGGGGGGCTTACTCTATTCCAAAAACAGCATTGTGATGCCATTTTGCTGGATTTTCGCCTACCTGATATGACGGGTCTTGAGTTTCTGGATGAACTTAAGCATCAGGGTCTGGAAGGGCCACTCCCCGTCATTATGTTGACAGGACAGGGCGATGAACGCATTGCTGTGCAGGCTCTGAAGCGGGGTGCTCAGGATTATCTGGTGAAGCAGCACCTGGAGCCAGACGTGTTGCAACTGAGTGTTCGCAGTGTCATCCAGCAGGCCCATCTGCAAAGCCAGTTTGAGAAAGTTCAGGAACGGCGGTACTTAGTCGCTGAAATTGCCCTTCGCATTCATCAAGCGCTGAATTTAGAGCAAATTGTGCAGGTGGCAGTAACGGAAGTACACCAATTGTTGGAGTGCGATCGCGTCACGCTATACCAGGCCACCCAACCCTCCGGTAAGGAGAGGCTATCAGCCCCTGAGTTTCAGTTAACCAAACTGTGCGAAACCGGGCTTAAGCGTTCGGCAGAGCCAGCCCAGCAATTCGTCTCGTTTCTAAATCAGAATTACTCACTGACACCGGGGGCTGCTGTCCTGGCTTCGCGTAAACGCAAACACTCGGAAACGTATTTGCTGGTTCCCATTCTGTTGAAGTTCAAAGAACAGGAAATCGCCTTGAATGCTTCCCAACTTCCGGGTACTTCATTATGGGGTCTGCTGGTTGCCTGCCGCAGTTCAGGTCGCCAACGCTGGCATCCGAATGAAATTGAGATGTTTGGTGAACTGGCAGAGCATTTGGCGATCGCCATTAAGCAATCCCAACAACTGACCCAGGCGTTGACAGAGTTGGAGAGTGAGAAGCAACTGAACACTCTCAAATCTCAGTTTGTGGCTACGGTATCCCGTGAATATCGGATTCCACTGTCATCCATTCTGGTTGCCGCCTCCACCCTGAAAATTCACAAAGACAAGTTGGATGAAACAAAATGTCTGCGGTTCTTGCAACTGATTGAAGACAAAGCCCGGCAAATGACTCAGTTGGTCGAAGACTTACTTGTGATTGAGGCATTTGAATCGGATAAATCTTCCTTCAAGCCTTATCCATTTGAAGTTTTGCAGTTCTTCTCAGACATCATTGAAGAGCAGCGGAGAAATATTAATGGCATTGGCACAGACTCATCCACGCGCCATGAATTGATATTCAGAATCACAGGAAATACTCGTGGTTTCTGGGGCGATCAGGGTCTATTACGACAAGTATTAGTGAATTTATTAGTTAATGCTATTAAATACTCCCCTGACGGCGGTAATATCGAAGTTCACTTGATTGGTACAGAGTCCCATCTGATATTTGAAGTCAAGGATGAAGGAATTGGGATACCTGCCGAGGATCAGGAGCGACTGTTTCAGTTCCTCAGCCGCGGAAGTAATGTGGGGAACATTCCGGGTTCTGGCCTGGGGCTAGCCATCGTAAAAGCCTGTGTTGATCTGCATGGCGGTGAAATTGCTGTAGACAGTCAATTAGGGAAAGGAACGAAGGTTACTGTTCGTCTGCCTAAGCGATCGCCCCTGGCCGATTTGCCCTAGTGTTCCGCCAGGAAAATTTTGACGGGGCGCAGACCCTCAAAATTTAACCCTCATCAACTTCCTGGGTATTCGCTAACCGTCAAATTTAATTTGACAGAGTACTAGGACAGCAAAACGAAAGTTCTGTGTCAGGATGCTCCGCCTGTTACTCGCACAATGCTCAGGCTGATTAGACAGGAATGATAGCCATAGTCACCAGACTTAGGACGAGGTGCAGGGGGGCCCACCCCTGGCTGGGGGCGAAGCCCCCACACCCCCTTAAACCCAATGTCCTAAGCAACCTGGCGACAGCTATAACGTTTAGCGATTCGAAAGCACGAGAAGATCTGGGCTACACTCTGATCGTGAGTTGTAATGAGGGATTGGCGGAACTTGCAAGTCCATAGCGATGAAATGCCTGGCAATCCTGGATACGCTGTTTTGCTCCCTATAAGCGGTCAAAAACCAATCCATCTGGTAATTGTCTATGGTGTAAGCATTGCCCACGGGGAGAGGACTCATGATGGCAGTTTTTCCACTGCTTACAGTGAATGGCGATCGCCTCAACCGCAGCCTTTATCAACTGGCAGAAATCGGTAAACTACCGAATGGCGGTGTCAGCCGGGTTGCCTTTACTACGGAAGATCTGCTGGCGCGGCAACTGGTCCAGTCCTGGATGGTAGAGGCAGGCATGGTGGTTTTTATCGACGCAGCCGGAAATATCATTGGCAGATATGCCGGGCAATACGAAGGAGCCCCCGCTCTGGCAACTGGCTCCCATATTGATACGGTTCCCGTTGCAGGTCGTTACGACGGCTGTTTGGGTGTTCTGGCCGGGATAGAGATGGTGCGAGTGTTGAATGAGAACAAAATTCAGTTGCGCCACCCGCTTGAAGTGATTGTGTTCACTGATGAAGAACGTTCGGTGATTGGGAGCAAAGCAATGGCTGGCGAAATCAAGGAAGGACCCGATTACTATGCTCGTCTGGATGGGACACCGATTCAACCTTGTCTGGAAAAGATTGGGGGGCACTGGTCAAAAATTCGATCGGCAAAACGCTACCGTTCTGACATTGCAGCCTTTGTTGAATTACATGTGGAGCAGGGGGGAGTTTTAGAGCATCTGGGTATTCCAATTGGGGTTGTGGATGGAATTGTGGGGCAGTACCGCTTCGCCGTGACGGTGGTTGGACGCATGAACCACGCTGGAACAACTCCCATGCACCTGCGGAAAGATGCCCTGGTAGCCGCCGCTCACATTGTTCTAGCTGTGAACAGGATTGCCGTGGAAACACCGGGTGATCAGGTGGCGACTGTAGGTTATTTCACCATTTCACCCAATGCAACGAATACAGTCCCCGGAAAAGTGGATTTAAGGATCGACCTGCGGGACCTGTCTCAAGAGCATCTGGAATATTTATTGAGTTTATTGAAAAAGGAGTTGGATGCGATCGCCGCTGCAACCCAAACCGAAATCACCCTACGCCAAACTCTACACATCCTGCCAACACTGGCGGCTGAGCCAATCAAAACGGTCATTCGAGAGGTATGTGAACGGCTAGATCTGCCCTATACCCACCTTCCCAGCCGGGCCGGACACGATGCCCAGGAGATCGGACGCTTCACTGATATGGGTATGATTTTTGTTCCCAGTCGGAATGGAATTAGCCATTCTGAAGATGAATATACTTCTCCAGAAGAATGCACCCAGGGAGCGAATGTCCTGCTGCAAACGTTTCTGGAACTGGACAAGATCTATGCAGTCTAGTGCAGCAATGCTCCAGACGAAGAGATTGTTTCTACAATGCGGTACATTGATGCTAATATACCTGACGCGTGGGCATCGTTTCGTCCCCGATGGTTTCGCGGTTTGTAATGGATTCTCAAATTGGCAGTGAATTCTTACAAGCGTTGCCGCTTATCCTGGCCGGCCCCGTTTTGCGCAGTACAGAACCCGAATCCGTCACCGTTTGGGTGGCCTTAAAACAGGCGTGTCAGGTAGAACTCACAATTTACGAAACCCTTGCCAGCGGTAATGAGATTGGCAATTCCTTATTCAAGGCAACGCGCTCTACGGTTGCACTGGGAAAGTTTCTCCACATTGTTGCAGTTACGGCCCGATCTGAAATGGGACAGCGGCTGAGCAGCGATCGCCTGTATGCCTATGACCTCCGCTTTACCGATTCCACCCAGCAAACAGAGTACCCACTGGAACAGGCGTTAGTTTCCAATCGTTATGCCCGTGTCAGCATCAGCTATTTTGCGCACCAGAAGCCAACCTTTGCTCTTCCCCCCCAGCAGATCGATCATTTACGAATCGTTCACGGCTCTTGTCGCAAACCTCACGGAGATGGGTTCGATGCATTACCAATTCTGGATTGTTTGATTGAAGAGGCTGCCAGCCAGCCCCAGCAACGTCCCCATCAGATATTTCTGACTGGTGATCAGATTTATGCTGATGATGTTGCCGATCCGCTACTGTGGGCAGCCAGCAATCTGGGCAATCTGCTTTTGGGCTGGGATGAAAAGCTTCCGGCTGGTCCCAGAGAAGCCCCAAACTCGCAGCACTACACACCCAGGCAACTGCGCCCCGGGGAGCGGGCCAAAGTTGCGACCAAACAGGCCGGGTTTACAGCTGGGTTGCGGAATAAACGGGCAAAGGTCAACAGCCACCTGCTGAGCCTAGGGGAATATTACGCCTCCTATTTACTGGCATGGTCGCCGGTATGCTGGATGGTTCCCTTTCCCAAAGGACGGGAGATGACCCGCGATCGCAAGAGTTGCCAACGGTGGGATCGAGAAGTGCGGGATATAGAACAGTTCATCCATACCCTCTGGAAGGTACGGCGCGCTCTCGCCAATGTCCCGGTCTACTCAATTTTTGATGATCATGATGTCAGTGATGATTGGAACTTGAATCAGGCCTGGTGTTTGCGCGTGTATGGGCGTCCGTTGGGACGATGGGTTGTACAAAATGCCCTGTTAGCCTACGCTGTGTTTCAGGCATGGGGCAACACTCCCTGGCAGTTTGAGGCCAATCAACCGGGTGGAAAGTTACTGGCAGCGGCGCAAGCCTGGTCTGACTCGCAGGGAACGGATAGGGTGGCTTATGGTGCGATCGCCCAATACCTGGGTATGCCTCCCAGCAATCCACACACCGGTTTACCTGAATTAATTCAAGATGATTCCGTATTGATTTTGGATCGGCATCCAGAAACCATTACCTGGCATTACACCTTACAGAGCCAGTGCCATGAAGTGATCGTTTTAGATACCCGTACCTGGCGTGGCTATCCAGCGAATGGAAAGGCGATCACGCCCCCCATGTTATTATGCCCAACTGCTTTTAAGCGGCAGCTTTTAGAACCCTTGCAGGAAACGGCTGGTACTGAAATTCGAATCACGTTCATCATTGCACCAACCAATGTATTTGAACTACAGGTAATTGATTGGATTCATCACTGGCAGCTACGACGTAACAAAGTATTTTCAACCGATGTAGGAGATGCCTGGAACATTAACTATAATGCGCTGGCACAATTCTTAATCACTCTATTTGAACAACGCAATCAAGTAATCATTCTGTCCGGAGACATCCACTACAGTTCTACAGTACGTCTGTCCTGCATCGATACAAACTTCCCTACTAAAGCTCCTAAGGCGGAATCAGTTTTAATTCAATTAACTTCCAGTGCGTTGAAAAACGAGGAAATCAGAACTCAAATTATTCACACTCGTCTGAAAGAGTGGTTGTTGCCAGAAAAGGTGCGCCACTGGGCAGGCTGGACCGATCCCCCCACCATGACAGAACTTTCTAACAGGAAGTTCTTCCCCATTTCTGGCAAACAGGCTGATACCCAGATGTCTTTGCCATCAGAGCAGCCCGACTGGTTTTGTGCACTGGAGTGGATACCTCGCAACCCAGTCCAGATCCCAACTTTTGGTAACTCACCCGCCTGGCTGATGTCCTCATCGGAATGCAAAAGAAGAGCCCGGTGGCGATGGCTACAACCCTTCATGTTTTGGAAATGGCGCTGGTTTCAGGATGGGCGTGAAGTGGTTGGAGTCAACAACCTGGCATTAGTGCAATTGAAAGCTGAGCCTGAAAATCGTGCCTATCAAGTGATCCAGGATCTCTACTGGTTTGCTTCCGGGCATTCAACGCAAGTTGTTTACAGCCGCTATGAAAGCCAATTGGCTCCGAATCGATCTTTGTTGAAAACCTCTGAGCCAATGAAGTAATAACTCACATAATGAGCTATTTTCGTTCCAGTGTTGATCAGATGACGGGCTATCTTCCCGGCGAACAGCCCAAACCAGAAACTCCCATCATCACCATTGGCACCGATGCGCAAAATCAAACTCTGGTTAAAACATTGGTTGTTATCGCAAAGAGACCGTATTGATAGCTGATTCACCCATTTGGGTGTTTTTTCCTTTCTGAGTAATTAGCAAAGACGATTACTCCGGAATGAGAAGAATCTACTTTGAAGATAGAGGAAACCTCTTGCCCCCAGAGGAAATTTTTATGACTAACATATCCAGTGTATTCATTTCCTACTCTCGTAGAGATATATCCTTTGTTAAGACCCTCCATCATGCCCTGACTCAACAAAACCGTGACGTTTGGGTTGATTGGGAAGACATCCCTATAGCGGCTGATTGGCGGCAGGAAATTAAAACTGGCATTGAGGAGGCCGATACCTTCATTGCCATTTTGAGTTCTAATGCAGTTGCCTCCAAGTTTTGTCGCCAGGAAGTGGAATACGCCATCAAGCACCAGAAGCGTCTGATTCCTGTTGTTTGTCAAAAAGACTTTCCAGATGATCAGGTGCCTCCCGCGCTCAGAAAACATAACTGGCTGTCCTTCGCTGAGGATGATTTTGACCGTGCATTTCAAAAACTGACGGAAGCACTGGATACGGATCTGGAATACGTCCGGCAGCATAAGCGGTTGCTCATGCGAGCGATCGAGTGGGACAGCTTAGGACGCAACGACGATCGTTTGTTGCGAGGAAATGACCTGGAAGCTTCGACACTATGGTTAGCTCAGGCATACCGCAAGACACCAGAACCGACTGAACTTCAGAGACGGTTCATTCTTGCCAGCCAACACTGGCAGCAGCAGGAGATCCAGCGTTGGAAGCAGCTTTATGAAAAAGCAGAAATTGCAGAAATTGATGCTCTCACTTCGCTCTCCAAAGCGCTATTTCTGTTGAACGACCAGTTGGGTTCTCTGGTTGCCAGCGTGAAAGCAGGGTGGAAATCCATAACAACGGAGCTACCATCCTCTACTCAGTCCAAGCTGGTGGATGTACTGTGGCAAGTTGCCTATGGCATTCAGGAACGTAATCGATTAGAGGGGCATACGAACGGTGTTTCCGATGTCTGTATTAGCCCGGATGGAAATCTCATCGCGACCTCAAGCATTGATAAAACTGTCAAGATCTGGCGTTGGGATGGTGCCTTACTTAAAACGTTGAGAGGGCATCTCGCCCGGATCTGGAGTATCCGCTTTAGTCCCGATAGCAAACTACTAATTTCGGCTGGGGATGATAAAACGATCAAGCTTTGGGATCTAACAGATTTAGCAGCCCAGCCGGATGAAATTACGGAGTTACGAACGTTCGTAGGGCACACTGCGGCGATCCGCAACATTTGCTTCAGTCCCGATGGGAAGTGGATTGCATCCGCCAGTGAAGATCACACCGTCAAAGTCTGGAATCTGAATGGCAAATTAGTTCGAACCCTTGAGGGGCACAGGGGCGGGGTATGGAGCGTTTGTTTTAGTCCCAATAGTACGCTGCTCGCTTCCGCAGGTGATGATAAAGCAATCAGGCTTTGGAACCTGGAACAAACTGCGACTCCGTTAGAAGGCAATCCAGAAACCCAAACATTGAGAGGACACGAGTCTGGAATTTGGTGCATTTGTTTCAGCCCCGATGGTCAAATGCTCGCTTCAGCTAGTGCCGATCGCACCCTCAAACTTTGGAGTCTGGATAGCACTGAACTGCAAACATTTAAAGGGCATAGCGCTGGCATTTGGGGGGTTAGCTTCAGCCCCGATGGACAGGCGATCGCCTCTGCCAGTTCCGACTGGACTGTAAAGCTCTGGAGACTGGATGGTGTTGAGTTGCAGACTTTCAAAGGCCATCAGGCCAGAGTGTTTGGTGTTAGTTTTCATCCCTTTGAAGCAACACTAATTTCAGCCAGTGACGACAAAACCGTCAGATTCTGGAAATTGGATGGCACGGATCTGGAAAACTGCCAGGGGCACACCAGCATGGCTCTGAGTGTCAGTTACAGCCCCGATGGTAAACTGATTGCCTCCTCTGGTGCCGATAACACGATCAAGCTATGGGGACAGGATGGTACGCTGCTAAAGACTCTAAAAGGGCATTTGGACTGGATCTGGAGCATCACCTTCAGTCCAGATGGGCAAATGCTTGCTTCTGCTGGCGAGGATGGCAGTATTCATCTATGGAGTAGAGATGGTGCTTTGCTAAAGCAATTGGGAAACTATACGACCCGTTTATGGAGTATCAGTTTCAGCCCAGACGGCGAAAAATTAGCGGTAGCAGCTGAGGATGGAACAGTGAAACTCCTGAGTTTGACTGGTGAGGAATTACAGACATACGCTGGACACCAGGATTGGGTGCGCTGCGTTTGTTTCAGTCCAGATGGTAGCATTCTGGCGTCTGCCTCAGAAGATGGGACCATTAAGCTGTGGGATCTGGAGGGTAATGAGTTGCAAACGCTGCAAGGGCATGGCTCTGCTGTCTGGAGTATCAGCTTCAACCCGAATGGTCAGCAAATTGCCTCTGCCAGCGCCGACAATTTGGTAAAACTTTGGACATTAGACGGCAGGGAAGCGCAAACTTTTAGAGGACACTACGACTGGGTGTGGAGTGTTCAATTCAGCCCCGATGGCAAACACATTGCTTCCTCCAGCGCTGACAATACGGTTAAGCTTTGGAGTGTCAATGGTTCGCTGATTCACTCGCTTGAGGGACACGGCGATCGCATCCTCGCAGTTCGCTTCAGCCCGGATGGTCAGCAAATCGCCTCTGCCAGTGCCGACAAAACCATTAAGCTTTGGAGCCTGGAGGGTCAACTGCTTCAAACCCTGGAAGGACAGAAAAACAGGGATCTGAACGACTTATTGACGCGTGGTTGTCGCTGGTTAGGAGACTACTTGAAAACGAATCCAAGTGTGGATGATAGCGATCGCTGCCTCTGTGATTGGGCAGACTTTTATCAACCAGAAATGCAAGAGTGATAAAGGTAAACCTTCAGATGCTACTTTGTTTCAGTAGAAGATATGGCAATCCTAAATGATTCGTGAAATGAAAGGGCTTTGTGAAAAGGGATTTGTGCAGAATGCCTTTTCACAATCCAGACAGGATTGCTACAGTGCCCAAATCGTCATGACTTTTGAGTTGAACGATGACGGCTAGTGAGGTTTATCCCAACCAGCTCTTCAGCCGTTCCGCAATTTGAGGACGACGCAGCTTCCGCATTGCCTTGCTCTGAATCTGGCGTACCCGTTCACGGGAGAGGTTGAACAGACCTCCCACTTCTTCCAGGGTGCAGGGTTTGCTGGAGGTGAGCCCGTAGCGGAGAGAAATAATGTCTTTCTCCCGTTCGGTCAAGACATCGCCCAACACATCCCAGATTTCCTGGCGCAACATGGTTTCACTCATTTGCGCTTCGGGCGATTGGGTGTCGCCGTCTTCTAGCAAATCCATCAGCTCCGTATCTTCCCCTTTGCCAACCCGGTGGTTCAGCGACAGGGATTTGCGCCGTACCTGCTGCAAATTGCGAAGCTGGTCGGGTGGCATGTCGAGCGCCTGAGCCAACTCTGCCTCCGTCGGGTTGCGATTCAACTCTTTGCGCAGATCCCGATGGGCTTTTTTCAGCTTGTTTAGCTTTTCGACAATGTGGATTGGCAGACGAATGGTGCGGGCGTCATTGGCGATCGTGCGGGTGATGCCCTGACGAATCCACCAGTAGGCGTAGGTTGAAAATTTGTAGCCCTTGTCGGGGTCAAATTTCTCGGTGGCGCGGTTGAGGCCCAGGGCACCTTCCTGAATCAGATCCAGAAACGGAACACCCCGGTTCAGATAGCGTTTGGCAATGGACACGACCAGACGCAAGTTGGAGCGGATCATTTTGCGTTTGGCAACGCGGCTACGGTGAAGTTTATGCTCTAACTGGCGCTCGGTAAGACCCTGAGCAGCCGCTAGTTCGGCTCGACTGGGAAGGCGTCCCAGTTCACTGGTAAGCCGATTTTGCAGCTCTTCTACTTCCACCAGGTAACGAACACAGCGGGCAAGCTCAACTTCTTCATTGGGCTTTAACAGTGGGTAGCGCGCCATTTCTTTGAAGAACGCCCCTACTGCATCGTCGGAAAGGGTTTTGCTGTAGCCGGAGGGGCGAGCGACAGCAATCTGATCCAGGCGGGAAATGTCTTCGGGCTCATCTGAAACTTCTTCAGGTTGAAGGGAGTCGGCGTCGATCGCCTCAATTTCGTGATCGATAGGCTCTTCCAGATCGGGTTCGGCGGGCAGATCACCGGCGATCGCCTTTTGAAGGACATCCATCACTTCAAAATCAGACGCACCGGTCAGTGGTTCCAATTCAGATTGAAATGAAGTTACGGATTCTGAAAGGTGGATTTTTTGATACATATGAATAGGGAGAATTTAACAGGAGCTTGAGTTGGAAGATAAGTAGGAACGAGTATGGTAAACAGGCATGATCGGCGGGTATGAGGCGTTGCGCAAGTCAGTCATTTCCTTGAATTCGGGTCAAATCTGTCGAAAACCAGTAGCCGTTCAAACAATCACTCAAGCAGGAGAGATGGTTCTCCTGGCTTGCCGGTGAAAGAGTAGCCTACGCTACTCTTTCATCTCAAACAAAACCCCTGAAATATTGATTTTGTTTCCTGAAGAAATATTGATTTTGTTTCCTGAAATATTGATTTTGTTTTGGTGATAAGCAAGTTACCACCAAACTCTCAGGAGAGCCGGAGAGATTTGGTTTGGCTGTTGTTAAGCTACTGGATAGGGATTCTCAAGTTGTTTGCTCGATTACAATTTGCTCAACTACAAAAGGTTCATCGGTCTCAAGCGTCTAAATGTCAACGCCTCTTCGGCGATTGTTCCTCACACCTAAGAGCTTACGGCTGAATTTTTGTTACTCTACCCTACACTACTTTTCCAAGGTCTGGGGAGCCCCCCCTTAACTTTTCTTTGATTAGAGAAGGAAAAACCTCTGAGAACAAAGCATATCTTCCCCTCAAGATAGCGTTAAAAAATCTCAGCGAGTTACGTTGCACAGTCATCGATAGCTTTGCTATAAAAGGCTCTCATATCCCCTTTGCGAATGCACTCTACCGCTGGACAGAAAGCCAGCCCCTAAAAGGATAGGTAAAAGGATAGGGCTTTCTCCATCTTGATGTTTATGTCTACCCGGCTTGCTGGTCTGCTATCTCCAATCCTGGCAGAGTCAGGAGAGGTTTATTACTCAACCCCTGCTGGCTGGGTGGATGTTCTGGTCGATTGCCCAGGGGCGCAGGGGCTTTTTACCTACCGCCTGCCAGCGGATATGACAGTGCAGCCAGGTGACATTTTGAGTGTGCCATTTGGAGCGCAGCAGGTGGGGGCGATCGCAATTGCCTGTCATCATTGTCCACCCACCCACCTGGACACGACTCAATTGCGGGAAGTAGAGGCCGTCATCCATCCTGGCTTTTTTCCAACCAACTATTGGGCTCTCCTCCAGCAGGTTGCTGACTATTACTTCACCCCTTTGATGCAGGTGGTGCGAGTCGCGTTACCGCCTGGACTAATGGCGCGATCGCGCCGTCGCGTTCGGCTGGTTGAAAAGTCAGGCGAAGGGGAGAAGCCAGGAACCAGAAGCCAGGAGCCAGAACTTAAAACTCAGAACTCAGAACTCAAAACTCAGAACTTTCCTCACTCTTCCCCCGCCCAGCATCTCCTCCAGCTTCTCCAGTCCAGCAAAACGGGTGACTTTAGCTGGCAGCATCTGCAACGGCAGGTGAGAGGAGCAAGCCGGGGGCTCCAGGAATTGTTGAAACAGGGCTGGGTAGAGAGCTACCTGGAACCACCAGAACCGCCTCGCCCAAAACTGCGGCAGGCTGTGACCCTGGTACCCTCTTTCACCCTGCCTGACCTGACACCCCGGCAGCAGGAAATTGTGGGTGTTTTGCGGCGGCAGGGCGGAGAAATGTGGCTATCGGATCTGCTCCAGATGTGCCACACCAGTTCGACGACTCTAAAGGCACTGGTTGCCAAAGGATGCCTGATCATCCAGCCCCAGGAGGTGTTGCGTTCAGAGCAGGGAGGGACGATCGCCACCGACACACCCAAACCACTCACGCCTGACCAGGCCGTAGCGCTGGCCCAGATCCAGAAGTTGGAGGGGTTTGCCCAGGTGTTGTTGCATGGAGTGACGGGCTCCGGAAAAACGGAAGTTTATTTGCAGGCGATCGCGCCCATCCTGGAACGGGGACAGTCAGCCCTGGTGCTGGTCCCCGAAATTGGGCTGACCCCCCAGCTCACTGATCGGTTCCGGGCCCGGTTTGGCAATCAAGTTTGTGTCTATCACAGTGCCCTCTCCGATGGGGAACGGTACGATACCTGGCGACAGATGCTGAGCGATCGCCCCCAGGTTGTCATTGGCACCCGCTCTGCCATCTTTGCCCCCCTCCCCCGCCTGGGCATTCTCATTCTGGATGAGGAACACGACTCCAGTTTCAAGCAAGACCAGCCCGCCCCCTGCTACCATGCCCGCACCGTTGCCCACTGGCGTGCCGAACTGGAAAATTGCCCCCTGATCCTGGGTTCAGCCACACCTTCTCTGGAAAGTTGGGCGAATATCAGGGGTCAGGAAGACGAAAGAAGAAAGGAGCCCGGAACTCACGCAGCCCTCAGCCCTCAGCCCTCAGCACCCCCTCCCACCCTCTCTCCCTCCCTTCCCACCCCCCAATTCCTTTATCTCTCCCTGACCCAACGTATCCACGCCCGCCCCATGCCACCAATTGAGGTGGTTGACATGCGACAGGAACTCCATGAAGGAAATGCCTCCATCTTCAGTCGATCGCTCCAGGCGGCTCTCCGTACCCTGCAAGAACGGAATCAGCAAGGCATTCTATTCATCCATCGGCGCGGACACAGCACTTTTGTCTCCTGTCGCAGTTGTGGGCATGTGGTCACCTGCCCCAACTGTGATGTTTCCCTGGCCTATCACCATGTCCATGCCGATGCCCAACCCCTGCTGCGCTGCCACTACTGCAACTACGTCCAACACCTGCCCAACACCTGTCCCGCCTGCGATTCCACTTACTTCAAACACTTTGGTAGTGGCACTCAGCGAGTGGTTCAGGAACTGGCACGGCATTTTCCTGAGCTACGGGCAATTCGGTTTGACAGTGACACAACTCGGACCAAAGGAGCACACCGGGCACTCCTCACCCAATTCGCTCAGGGAGAAGCGGATCTGTTGATTGGCACCCAGATGTTGACGAAGGGCATCGACCTGCCCCAGGTCACGCTGGTGGGGATTGTGGCCGCCGATGGGTTGCTCCACTTCAGTGACTACCGGGCCAGTGAGCGCACCTTTCAAACCCTGACCCAGGTAGCGGGTCGTAGCGGGCGAGGCCATGACCCCGGACGAGTTATCCTGCAAACCTATTCGCCAGAGCACCCGGTAATTGAGGCGGTGCAACGCCAGAATTATGAAGCCTTTGCCGATGCAGAACTGGCCCATCGCCGCAGCCTGAACTATCCCCCCTGCGGTCGGCTGATTTTGCTCCGGTTCAGCAGTCCCCATCCGGTGGCCGTCCAAAAAGCGACCGAGCGCGTCGCCACCGCCCTATCCCCTTTAGAAGCCACAGGCGTCGAACGGTTAGGTCCAGCTCCAGCAACTATCTTGCGAATTGCAAACCGCTATCGCTGGCAGATTTTATTAAAGTTTCCACCCGAAACCACCGTAAACCTGCCCGATCTCTCAGAACTGCGCGCCCTCTGCCCCAGGGAGGTAAGTTTGACCGTAGATGTCGATCCGCTGCATTTGTTGTAATACCAATCCTCCATGCTGAAGTTTCAGCACCCCAAAGAATAAAAATCTGCTCCCTTCTCCTGCAGAAGAAGGGTTGGGGATGAGGGCATTTTCAGAGCAACTTATCCTAATTCTTGATTTTGGATTTGCGATTTTGGATTGACAAACACTAAACCCCGAGAGGGTTCTAGCCTTTTCCCAGCAAAAATCGAGGTGGGGACAGCCAGAATAGTTCGCTGTTGGCGATCGGAGAGCCGCTTTCTGGCAGTGTCAGCCCAATGATGCCTGCCTTTTTAAGGATAAAAGCACCTTTGGGTTTCCCCCACACGAGGGTTTCGGCCCATTCGCTCAGGTCGGGTTCATGTCCAACTAGGGCCAGACTGCTTCCTGATTGCCGCCAGGTCTGCAACCAGTCTATCCAGGCGTCAATATCGCCACCGGGGGCAAGATAACCCGCCTCTTCCAGAGATTGGGCCAGTCCGGCTTCTAGCAGGATTTCTGCGGTTTGCTTTGCCCGTACCAGGGGGCTGGTCAGGATCAGGTCAAACTGAACCTCAAGCTCAGTCAGCCGTTTGGCAATTTGCCGGGTCTTTTTCTTACCTTCACTCGTCAAAGGGCGTTCGTCATCATTAGCATAGGTACCCCGCTCTCCGGCTAATCCATGACGCATGATGTAAAGATCGAGGGTTGCCATTGTACTTAGTTCATTCCGTTCGGAAAGTGCTGTTCTGGGTTCACCAGACGGAGAAGTTTTTGCTTCACCTGGGTGTCAAAGACGGTCCACTTCATCTTGGCGTATTCGGAGCTTTCGGTGAAACCAGAGAGGAAGCCCAGGGGAATTTCAAAGCCGCCTGCCTGCGATCGCCCCCCACCAAAGAAGCGGCCCTGAGCATCTTGCCCAAAGGCTTCTTTGATAAATTCATCGGGATCAAGGGTAATTTTGTTGGTTCGCAGGGATCCAACCACCACTTCCAGATCCTCGTCTTCGTCGTGGACAATGCCATAGACCACGGCGGTGTGGACGTTTTCTTCAGTGACGAGGAAATCAGCCGCCTGGGGAATGGCGTCCCGGTCATCGTAGCGCAGGTAGCCAACCCCGGCAATGGAGAAGTTGTTTTGCACAATGCGGTTTTTGAGCGATCGCTCAATCACATCCATCACCTGGCGGGAACGGGAGGACTGAAGGACTGCATTGAGTAGCTGCGCATCGTAGTAGCGGCTCAAGAAAGCTGCTGCCAGAAAGTCTTCTTCCTGGGCCTGTCTGAGGGCATTAGTGTCAGACCGTAACCCATGCATGAGGGAGGTGGCACACTTGACATGCTCACTCGAATTGCTATCCAGCTTCAGCAACCCCGCCTGCAAATACTGGGTCAAGATAGTTGCCGTGGCACGAGTATGAGGGCGAATGTCCACAAACTCGGCTTTGATGTCTTCCTGCATACTGTGATGGTCGATGACAACCGTGATTGGAATTCCAGCCTGAAGTAGGGACGGTACCAGACCACAGGTGGTTCCCTGGTTATCAACCAGAGCGCACCCCTGATAAACTGAAAGGTCACGGCTTTTGAGCGTGGGAAGGGCCCAGCGCTGCACAGGTAAGCTCGTCAGTTTAACCAGGGCGATGTTCTCCTGGTGGCTGAGGGTGCCTGCGTAGACAATATCGCACTGGATGTCGAATTTCTGCGCAATGAGCTTGTAAGCCCAACCCGAAGACAGGGCATCGGGGTCGGGAAAGTCTTGCAAGACCACAATTTGCCGTTCTCCCCGGTGCTTATCTAAAGTCTGGCGCAGGGCTTCTACCTTTTGGCTCTGCTCCAGTGAACGGGGAACTTCATAACCAAACGGCTGTGCTTGAAAGCTCTCTGTCTGATGCGTAGACTTTGCCACTGGCTTAATAGCGGTCGAGTCAAGGGTAAGGGGGGAGGAATAGGTATTGACTGGATTAGCCTCCGGGGCAATTAACAAATTATCAAGGGACGGGAGCGAGTCTTGCATACTTGCAACCAAAAAAGGTAAGTGCGGCAGAACCTCTACCTGATCGCGGCCTAGTTATCTGGTAGAAGCCAGCACTTAGATGCGATAAGGTGATTCTTTGATCTTCGCAAAAAACTCTAAAAACGTCATAAGCCTAAAGGGTACTTCACAGGAATGGGGGGAAATCGGGGTCAGACCACAGAGGTCAGGCACGAAAAGGGCCACTACCAGCGACGGAGGGTATAGTGGACAAACCAAAACAAGACCCTCCGCGATCACACACAGAGGGTCACACACCAATCACGTATTTACGCCACTCCTGGTTAACACCGTTTTTAAGATGTTTCGTCACTTCGAAGTAAAGTCCACTGTAAGGTTTTCGAGGGGGAACCTGGAGAATCATCCCGGCTTCCTTGGGGGTGCGGTTCCCCTTCTTGACATTGCAACGCACACAGGCCGTTACGATGTTTTCCCAGGTATCGCCGCCGCCGCGCGATCGGGGTACCACATGATCCAGTGTAAGCTCATCCCCCGTATAGCCACAGTACTGGCAAGAATGACTATCTCGATGCAGCAGATTACGACGCGTCAAGGGAATTTCTTTGTAGGGTACCCGGACATAGTGACGCAGCCGAATAACCGTAGGAAGGGGAAAGCCAGAATAAACGTACTTGCCGTTGTGTTCAACCTGCTCTGCTTTGCCCTTAATTAGCAAGATGACAGCCCTACGCCAGCTCGTAATATTGAGCGGTTCGTAAGAGGCATTGAGCACCAGAACCTTGCCCATTATGATTCAGTTGAAACAAGAGTTTTACAGATGGTAACACAAGTGGTATAGAGGAATCGAGAAAGGCGAAAGATCCGCCTATATTTTACAGCCTGGCAGTATTTCTACACTCTGATTTTCTGGTAGTGCCCAAATCGTAATGATTTTTGAGTTGCGAATGATGGTGGCTAGCGCCACTCATCATTACCTTGTGAGGTCTACTGATTTTCTAATTAGCTCTTAGCCTTGAGCTTTGTCTTTTCATTTTCCGTTTCGGTGTCGCCAAACCGGGTGATATCGTCTTCACCGAGGTATTCTCCGTTTTGAACTTCAATCATCACAAGCGGGATGACCCCTGGATTTTCGACCCGATGGGGGGTACAGGTGGGGACATAGGTGGACTGCTTCTGAACCAGAATGGTCTCTTTGCCATCACAAATGACCCTGGCCGTTCCCGATACAACAATCCAATGTTCACTGCGGTGATAATGCATCTGGGTGCTGATGTGATGGCCGGGCAAAAGCTCAATCCGGTTAATCCGGTAATGATCGCTCTCTTCCAGGAGCGTTACCGTCCCCCAGGGACGAACTCTCACCGTATCCGAATCTGGCGGTTGGGTATGGGGAAGGTCGCGATCGCCAGTTAAGTCGCCCATCATTTCATCTACCAACGCTACTCCTCTATCATGCAGGATCTTTCAAGCCAATCCAAAAATGAGGAAGGAGACAAAGAATAGGGGCTGGCTGAGTGATGCCTTTCACTCTGTCACTCCATCCCCTCTACGGACATCTCTCTCCGGTTCTTCCGGCTTGCCGGTGAAAAAGTAGCCTAAGCGACTCTTTCATCTAAAACAAACTCCCAGGAGAGCCATCTCTACCAGAGTGCCGGAATTCGCTGCTGGGTCGGTGGGACTTGAGTGGGGGGAACACTTTCGATCACGGATGGAACGGATGAGGGAGGAACAACGGGTTGAACAACGACCGGACAGCCGACTGAAGGACAACCGTCAATCAAGCAATTGGGTGAAACAGGTACGGTTCGCAAGGATTGACAGAAGGGGCTGGGCAGGTCAAACACCCGAATAATCGGACCACCTGCTAATTGACGGGCAAGCACTTCCCGATAAAGATCATTCACCTCTTTACCATCCCGACTGATTTCAATCTCAGGGAACCCTCCAATACCAAGTAGCCAGTCAACCTGCCTGGGAAAACTGCGGTTTTTATAAAAGTCGCGATCGTTATCGAAGAAAGCGTCATCAAAAGCTTCTTCAACACTGTTGCGAAATTCTAAGGGAGCGCGGCTTTTGACGGGCGCAGGGGCAGGGCTAATCAGAATTTCTTGGGCGGTGACAGATGAAACTCCAAGAATAGAAAGGAAAGAAACAGCCAGCCCGGAGATCGCATTCTTACACATTATTCTCATGGGATCACTCCTCATTTTTTGAATTAGGGGTTGTCTCTTTTTAAGACTAAGATCGGGACTGGTAGAATATCTGGCTATCCTCTAGAGTCTACCCAAACCACAGATTTAGCCCTTACTAATTTTACTGAGTTTGCCCCAAAAAATGACAGAAATTCCTCAATCGTTAACTGATTTCACTGATGCAATTGCAGCTTTAGATTGGCCGACTTTGCGACAGAAACTGTTAGATCTATTCTGTCAGGTTGCCTATCAGGAAGGAGACTTTTTACTCTCTTCCGGTCAGCGGAGTTCCTATTACATCAACGGCAAGCAGGTAACTCTCCATGCCTGGGGCGGGTTGGCCGTGGGGCGCATTTTGTTACCTCTCTTAGCCCCCGAAACTCAAGCCGTTGCTGGGCTAACCCTGGGTGCAGACCCAATTGTGACCGCAGTGAATGTGGTTGCCGCCTATGAGGGGCGATCGCTACCCGCTCTAATTATTCGCAAGGAAGCCAAAGGACACGGAACCCGCGCTTACATCGAAGGCCCCCTCCTGCCCGAAGGAAGCATCATCACGGTTCTGGAAGATGTGGTAACGACTGGAAGTTCAGCCCTGAAAGCCACCGAACGCTTACAGCAGGCTGGTTATCGCGTCAATGGAATTATCGCGCTGGTTGATCGCCACCAGGGCGGAGCCGAACTCTATCAACAAGCTGGAATTCCTTTCCAATCTGTCTTTTCGATTCAAGACATTCAGCAGCGGTGGAGGGAAGTTGTTAGTTGTTAGTTGTTGGTTGTTAGTTGTTGGGAGAAGGAGAGGGGAAGGACGTGACGATGTTTACCCGCCTTCCCCTTTGCCATACCACGCCTGGAGGGCCAGTCGATGCACTTCTCGCCAGGGAAGGTCATGCTGGCGGGCAATTCGGGCACAGTCTTCGTATTCCGGTTGCACGTTAATGGGGAGTTCATCGGCTCCTGCTGCCCAGGCAAGTTTCACGCGGATAGAGCCGTATTCAGTCTCTACCTGCCGAATTTCGCGGTGTAGAGTTTGACGGTGCTGAGTTGCGCGCCGGATTCCCAGGGTGGTAGTTTCTCGAAACAGAATAGTCTCGCAGGCGATCGCATCCTCTGGGCGGCAGATAACGGTTAACAACATTCCAGGGCGAGATTTCTTCATCCCGATCGCTTGAGTAAACACATCCAGTGCCCCTGCTGCAAACAGCACATCGTATAGATAACCGATGGCTTGCGGGTTGAGGTCGTCAATTTGAGTTTCAAGGACAGCGATCATTTCTGTGGAGAAGGGAGAGTGGCGGTGGATAGAGGGCTGAGTTTCCTCTTCTCCACTCCCTACCGCTGGCTCCTGGCTTCTGGCTTCTAACTCCTTCCTTTCCCCTTTTCCCTTTTCCCTTCCCCCTTCTAGCCCCCAGTCCTTGACCCCTGGCCCCTTTCCCCTTTCCCCAATCCATAACCGCAAAAGGTTGGGAATAGGTAAATCAATCGAGCCTGCCCCTAAACCAACCCGGAGTAGGGTCATGGAAGGGGGCGGGCCAAATTGAGTGGCCAGGGTGGTTGCGATCGCGGCCCCCGTCGGTGTCACCAACTCCCGTTCAATGCCGTTACTGTAGAGAGGAATCTGACGCAACTCAAACAGCTTGAGCACGGCTGGAGCGGGGACGGGTAATCGACCGTGAGCAGCCCGAATGGTACCCCCTCCGACAGGCAGCGCAGAGCAATAGATTTTATCAATGCCCAACCAGTCCAGCCCCAAACAGGTACCCACAATGTCTACGATCGCATCCGTTGCCCCCACCTCATGGAAGTGAACCTGTTCCGGGGGAATCCCGTGAACCGCTCCTTCTGCCTCTGCCAGTTGGCGAAAGATCGATAGGCTCCAAACCTCGGCTTTGGAAGGTAATCCGGCAGCTAAAACCAGCCGTTCAATTTCTGGTAGATGACGGCTGGCGGTGTGCGAGTGTCGATGGGCAGGGGGAGCGGGAGTGCGATCAGAGGCGTGAGGGTGACTGTGGGAGTGGAACAGGTCAGAGACATGACCATGTTCCAACTCCTCCTGCTCCCCAGTGGAATGAACATGATAATAGCCCCATGGATGGTAGGCTGTTGGGGCGCTGTTTGCCTCCTGAGGCTCAACCTCCTCATTAAGAGGAAGCACCAGATCAACATGAACTTTTGTAGCCTGTTGACCGTTACGATGTACTCGCTCTGCCCGTAACCGATACTCCTTAGAAAGGCCCAGACAACTCAGGGCTTCAATCAAATAATCCAGAGGAACTCCTGCATCCACAAGCGCCCCTAAACACATATCTCCGGCAATTCCAGTTGGACACTCCAGGTAAGCAATTTTGGTCATGGGCGTAAGGGGTTGATGCTATATCTTCCTATCTATCACCCTTTAGGCAATCTGAATCTATTTATTCTCTACTCAGCTACCTCTGACTCTCCCAGCTTCCCCTGCTTCTGGCTCTTAACTCTTGACTCCTGCCATCTCCCTTTATCCTTCCAACTCCTGACTCCCTTCTTTCATTTTTCCTCTTTCTCCTTCCTTCTTCTTAGCCCCTAATTCCCTGCAACCCCTTTCTCCCCGTCACCCTCTAACTATGGCAACTGTCTACACCCTCCACCCTGACAATCCTCAAACGCGAACCATTGAGCAAATTGGGTCTGCACTTCAAGCGGGGGCAGTAATGCTGTATCCCACCGATACGGTCTATGCGATTGGTTGCGATCTATACGCCAAGAATGCGGTACAGCGGGTGCGCCAGATCAAGCAGTTGTCCAACGACAAGCCACTGACCTTTCTCTGCCAGTCTTTGTCTAACATTGCTCAATATGCTCAGGTGAGTGATACTGCGTATCGCATTATGCGACGGTTGATTCCAGGACCCTATACGTTTTTGTTGCCAGCCACCAAACTGGTTCCCCGCTTGGTAATGAGCCCTAAACGAAAAACAACCGGGATCCGGGTTCCTGACCACCCTATCTGTTTAGCCTTGCTAGAGGTTTTAGGCAATCCGATTATTTCAACCTCTGCCCCCCTTTGGGCAGATGAGGAGGCTCTGTCTGGAAATTCGGGAAAACCGCATTACGGCCCCACCCGCTACGAACTGTTTGACAGTCTTGAGAAACTGGTAGACATTATTGTGGATAACGGTACCGAGCCTGGGTTTCAAGTCTCCACAATTCTGGATTTAACCAATGAGGAACCCATTGTGGTTCGGAGGGGTCTAGGATGGGAAGAGGCATCTACCTGGGTTGCTGAAATCCCTTGAACCAGCTTGCCAACTGTCCACCTCTAGAAGGAGAGGTGATCGCTTGTCTGGAATTGCGATCGCTCCCCGCCCATCCGGGCTATTCGTTGGGTTTCATCCGGATTGCCTGTGCGATTGGAACGGGATTCAGGGAACTGTACTCTACCGCGCATGTAACCACCTAAAAAAGTGACATAGCACGAATTCGGTTGACCGTAGCGGACCGATCTCTTCGTGTAGATCCTGGAGACACCAATTGGAAGGTGTTGGGTTCTAAGTTTTGAGTGCTGAGTCAGCTATGCAAAACGCCTCGCTCTTAACTTATAACTCATCGCTTTCACTCAGGGTCTTCTGCGTCTTACGGTTTTCCATTGAGTGCACTACCCGCTATGAATATCAAATCGACTTCCCTCCGCTCTGAGGCGGCGAACCCCAGCAATGACCTGATAGATGACTCCGCGAATTCCTTCGCAGCGGATAGATTCGCTGATGAATCTGACTCCCCTCTGGCGAATGGTTCACCCGAATTTTTAGATTTACAGACCTTGACCCAGCTTCTTTTACAGGAACTGCGCGCTGAAGTGAAAGCCTCCGCTAACAACGTAGAAACCCTGGCAACCCGCATTGCCACCGAGGTGGATCGCATTTGTCATAAGAGTGGACGTATTCAAAAGTCCGGCAAGGTGCGCTCCTGGCAGCTCTCCCTGGCCCGACATCGGTTGCAAAAGTGCCTCACCTACTACCAGCTTGGCTCCAGACGGGGAAGGTTGGAACTGCATAGCACCCTGGGCTCTATGGTTTATCGCTACGTTGCGCCAACCCGGATGCAGTTGGGGTTTCAAGCCCGCTACAACCTGATTGAAGACTTTCTGCAAAGCTTCTACAGCGAATCGCTGAAGGCTTTTCGGCGGGAGAACGAGCTACCCGATGGCTACCAGCCTCGCACCCGCTTAGAGCTAGCAGAGTACATGGCCTTTACTGAACAGTATGCCAAGCGGCGGATTTCCCTCCCTAACGGACAGAACCAGCAATTGATCGTTCTGCGGGCGCAGCGATTTGGCAAGCGGCAACCCCTGGAAGTGTCTGTTGATATTGAGCAGGCCCTCGAGTCGCCCAAGAGTGAAGAAGCTGAAGCCCACAATCGATCGCCCTTGGCCCAGCAGTTACGAGAGCAAATGGTGATGGATGCAATTGATGCCCCCTCGGAAACTGTCCTGCGCGATCGCGTCATCGCCGAACTGATCAACTACCTGAGTGCCCAGGGGCAATCCGACTGTGTGGACTACCTGGTGCTCAAACTCCAGGATCTGCCTGCTCCCGAAATTGATGAAATTTTGGGACTCACCGCCCGCCAGCGCGACTACCTGCAACAGCGCTTCAAATACCACGTTGAGAAATTTACCCTCTCCCAAAACTGGAAACTGGTTCACCAGTGGTTGGGGGCCGATCTGGATCAGAACCTGGGACTTTCAACCCAGCAGTGGCAGATTTTTATGAATCGACTTTCCCCAGAGCAGCGAAGAATTCTGGAGCTAAAACAGGCTCATGTCCCAGAGCAAGAGATTGCCCAGGCGGTGAAGTGTACCCCCAAGCAATTACAAAAGCGCTGGGGACAGGTTCTGGAACTGGCACGACAAACTCGAAACCAGAATTAAGACGCGAAACAGAATTACAGGGGTTTTCAGTTGAATTAGCCACATTCTTTGCGGTTCTCCTGGCTTGCCGGTGAAAGAGTAGCGTGAGTTACTCTTTCATCTCAAACAAAACCCTTGAAAGATTGATTTTGTTTTGGTGATAAGCTGCTGATCACCAAACTCTCAAGAGAGCTTTTTGCCCTTCAAAAGAGGCAGGATTACCTTTTGTAGAATTATCTTTGTGGTAGAGTAATGCAAGGGAATCGGGAATCCTGAAGGTGAAGAATAGTACCTTATTTACCCATCCACTTTCCTCTATCAACCTCCTGCAGGGAGTGTCGTGATGCCTGCCTCTGGCTCGGCTTCATTTGGGCGAACCCGTGAACAGATTCGAGCAGAGATTGAAGCTACATTTGGCTTCTTTCCACCCTTTTTTGCCCCTGCTGAAACGACTCCGGCGATTTTAGAGAATCTTTGGCAGCAAACGCTCTCTGCCTATATCAACAACCCACTACCTGCACTCTTTAAAGAAAAATTATTTGCCTATCTCTCTCGCTACTGCTCCATTCCTTACTGTATCGTTTGCCATAGCTGTGCTCTGCGCCCCCTGGGAATGAGTGCCAGAGACATCCTGGAGTTGATCTCAAAGCCGCCACCCACAATTGAAGCTTCAGAACTGCATGCTTTTACAGAGCAGGGACTTGATATCGATTGCTTAGAGGAAACGGCGCTTGAGCCAATGCTGCTGGACTGGGCGATCGCCCTCTTTCTCACTCCTCAGCAGGCATCTGCCCAACGTCAGGCACTCCGCCGTCTGTTAGGCCCCCAAAATTACACCCACCTCTCAGCCTTTCTGGGATACATCTGCACCTGCCATCAGTGGGTCGAAAACTACCCCGAACTCTCCTACGAAGCCGACCAGCGCGCCCAACTTTACCTGCATCAACTCTTACGGGAAGAACCTTCCCTCGCCCATTTCTTTGCCACCTACCGGGAACAGGTCCAGCAAGAACAGCAACGGCGAGAGACGGAGTTAGTCAGTGAAATTGAAAAGCGAAAACAGGTGGAAGCGCTTCTGAAGTTAACCCTGGACTTTACCCATATTGGCACTTGGGATTGGGATCTGGCGACGAATAAAGTTACCTGGAATGCCAATCACTTTCGGCTGTTGGGGTTAGAGCCAGATGGAGAAGCTGACTATCAGACCTGGCGCGATCGCATCCACCCTGAGGATATTCAGCAGATTGAACAGGCAGTTGCCCATGCCCTGGAAACCCAGACCAACTATGAGATGGAATACCGGGTCATCTATCCTGACGGCAGCCTGCATTGGGTGCTGGCTAAAGGGCGGGGACTGGATGACGAATCTGGGCGGGCGGTGCGGATGATTGGTGTAATGATTGACATCAGCGATCGCAAACGGGCTGAGCAAGATTTGAAACAGTTAAACGAAGAATTAGAGCAAAGGGTTGAAGCCCGGATTCACGAACTGCATCAGATCAACGAGCGGTTACAGGCTGAAATTCAGGAACGGCAGCGGGCCGAATTTGCGCTCCGACAGAGTGAAGAACTCCTGCGGCAAATCTTTGAAAGTGCTCCCATTGGGATTGCCCTTGCCGACCCCAGGGATTATCACTTTACGATGGTTAATCCAGCGTTTTGCTCGATGCTGGGATATTCTGCTCAAGAACTACTGCATGGTTCCTGTCCTGTGATTAGCTACCCAGAGGATCTGGAAGCCGAAAAACCCTATGCTGAGCGATTGCTGGCTGGAGACATTTCCGAATACCAAATAGTTAAGCGCTATATCCGAAAGGATCAGCAAATCATCTGGGGCAACCTGACAGCACGGGTGATACGCAATCACGCTGGGGAAATTCTCTACATTTTGGGAATTGTGGACGACATTACAGAGCGCAAGCAATGGGAAGAAGCCCTGGCTCAGCGCACCGAAGAACTGGAAAGCCTGATCAACCTGATGCCGGACTATATCTATGTCATTGAGCGTGAGACGATGCGGATTCTCCTGTGTAATGAAGCATTTGTGAAGGGGGTTGGGTTGGGCGATCGCCAGCAAGTTCAGGGTAAAACCATCTTCGAGTGTTTTCCTGAAAAAGATGCCCTTTATTTTCGTCAGCAAAATCAACAGGTGTTTGAATCCCAACAAACTTTGCATATTCAGGAAACAGTTGGCTTAACCGATGGACCCCATCACTTTGAAACCTATAAAATTCCACTGCGGCGGCTGAATGGCGAAATTTATGCGCTGTTGGGCCTGTCGCGTGACTACACTGAACTCATTGAAGTCCAGCACGCTTTGACAAAGCGCACTGCTCAACTGGAAGCTTCCAATCGGGAGCTCGATTCTTTCTCCTATTCCGTCTCCCATGACCTGCGCGCGCCCCTGCGACACATCAGTGGGTTTGTCAACGCCCTGATCAGTCGCCTGGAACAGAACCATAGCCTGAACGACCCCAAAATTGCTCACTACTTACAGGTGATTCAAGACAGCAGTTCAAAGATGGGACAGTTGATCGACGGGTTGCTTACTCTTTCGCGAGTTGGGCGACGACAGATGGCAGCGCTGCCAGTGGATCTCAATGCCCTGGTGCAGTCGGTGCTGACTCAATTGCCTGAAGGAACCGTATCAACGGATATGTTAGCGGAAGATTCTTCCCATTCCATTGAGTTTGTGCTTGGCGAGCTCCCAACTGTAGTGGGGGACGCAACCTTACTGCAACAGGTCTTTGCCAATTTAATTGAAAATGCCATCAAATTTAGCCGGGGCCGTTGCCCTGCCCGGATTGAGGTTGGAGCATTAGTCGATGGCACCATTTTTGTCCGTGATAATGGGGTTGGGTTTCAGATGGAATATGCCGATCAACTGTTCGTTGCATTCCAGCGGTTGCATTCCCAGTCAGAGTTTGAGGGAACGGGTATTGGTTTAGCGATCGTCCAACGCATTATTCATCGCCATGGGGGTATGGTCTGGGCAGAGAGCGAACCTGGTAACGGTGCCATATTTTATTTCAAACTTGGAGCCTCCCCTTAAACCTGAGGCATTTTGAGGATCTAATCAACCCAAGTGAGAGTGAGTGACTTTGAGTATTGAACCGACTCGGATTCTCTTAGTAGAGGATGACCCCAATGATGTGGAGTTAGTCCAGCTTGCTTTAAGCCCCTATAACTTTTTGAGCCGAATAGATGTGGTTTCCGATGGCGAGCAGGCGTTGCGCTACCTGCTTGGGCAGGATGATGAGCCACCTGCTCACCCTTTGCCGCGCCTGGTGCTGCTGGATTTAAAGCTCCCCAAAGTCAATGGTCTTCAAGTTTTACAGACTTTACGGGCCCACCCCAAAACTCGCCAGTTGGTGATAGTGGTAATGACGTCTTCTCAAGAGGACAGCGACCTAAACGCTTGCTACGATCTGGGAATTAATAGCTATGTAGTGAAGCCTCTGGACTTTCAACAATTCCTTGAGGTTACCCAACAAGTCGGTTTGTACTGGACGCTGCTTAACAAACCGCCCTTGCTTTCTCCCTAACAACTGAAGCGATTCGGGTGCTCTCAACTCATGCCACAATCTAAGTCAACGTTGCCATCAAATCTGCACATACTGACTGTGGAGGATGTGCCAGCAGATGCTGAACTGGTTTTACTAACGCTAGAAGCTGCAAATATTTCCACCATTTGCGAGGTGGTCGATACGTTAGCAGCCTGTCAACAGCTTTTGCAGGAAAAGTCATGGGATGTGATCCTGGCCGACTTTCGCCTGAAAGGGTTTAATGCCTACAGAGTGTTGGAGTTACTGAAACAGTCGGGGCAGGAAATTCCGTTAATTCTGGTGACGGGTAGCCTGGGCGAGGAAGCCGCGGTGGATTGCATCAAAGCTGGCATGACGGATTATGTGCTGAAGGACCGGTTGTTTCGTCTGCCCCTGGTGCTGAAGCGATCCCTCCAGGAATTTGAACTCAAGCGGCAACAGCGGCTGGCAACCGCTCAAATCCACCAGCAGGCGCAGCGGGAAACCATCATTAACCGCATTGTACGGGCGATGCGAGAAACCCTGGTGCTGGATGAGGTGCTGCAAACCACAGTAGATATGGTCAGCGATGCCCTCCAGGTCAATTCCTGTCTGATTCTCCGTCCCGATGCAGCTGGCAATATGATTGTCTACAACATCAACCAGTCAGCTTCACCAGAATGGCAAGAATTATTGAATCAACCCTGTTCAATCTATGCTCCCTGTGCTGAAAAGCTGCGCCAGGATGAACTGATCATTGCCCATTCCGCTGAAGAACTGGTTCAGTTGGGGGTAGAGGAAATTGCGGCGCTGTATCGCATCCGTGCCTTTTTAATCCTTCCTCTTATCTATCAACAAGACTTTCTGGGTGGGCTGTCACTTTACCAGTGCGATCGCGAGCGGAGTTGGACCAGCGATGAGGTGTCAATGGTAAAGGCTATTGCAGACCAGTGTGCGATCGCTATCCACCAGGCCCAACTCTTCAGTCAGGTGCAGCAGCAGGCAAAGCAAGAACAATTTCTCAACCAGATTGGGCGAGCCCTGAACTCCAGCCTGGACCCGGGCTATATTCTGCAAGAAATTGTGCGATTGACGGGTGAGTGCTTTGGGGTGGACCGGGCCCTGTTGTTTGCGATTGAAGCGGGACGGATTCACATCAAAAATGAATGGCTCGCCAACCAGCAAGTTTTTTCCATGATCGACTTCAACGCTTCCGTAGGGGACTGGTTTGATAGCCTCGAACGAACTCCCCAGGATGCCCAAACGAACTTTGTCTTTCACGCTCCCGATTATGCCCTGTTACCTCCAACTCCAGCCCGGCTGACATTAGTCCATCAAAAAAACGTGCTATCGGTGCTGAGTGTTCCCATTTTTATTCGAGACCAGTTTTTTGGTGGGCTGGAAATCCACACAACCACTGTTCACCGTCACTTTACCCAGGACGAAATTGATCTGCTGCAACGGATTGCAGACCAGACTGCGATCGCCCTTTACAATGCTCAGAGCTACGAACGACTAGAACAAACCATCCAGACCCGCACCCGTGAGCTGGAAGAGGAAAAACGCCTGTCCGACGCCGCCAACCGTGCCAAAAGTGAGTTTCTGGCAAACATGAGCCACGAGCTGAGGACTCCGCTCACGGGCATTTTGGGCTTTTCAAGCGTTCTCCTCAAACAAATCTTTGGCCCCCTGAACGAAAAGCAACAGCAGTACATTGAGAATATTTACACCTGTGGAGAGCACTTGCTGTCACTCATTAATGACCTGCTGGATCTTTCCAAAATTGAAGCGGGGCGAGAAGACCTGATTCTGGAGTCCCTGGATGTGCGCGAACTGGGCGAAACCTGTATTTCCCTGATTCAGGAGCAGGCAGAAAGCAAGGGATTACAGGTGTCATTGGCGATCGCGCCCGAAGTTGATTATTGTGTTGCCGACCGCCGCCGCCTCAAGCAAATCCTATTCAATCTGCTTTCCAATGCGGTCAAATTCACAGAAACGGGTTCCGTTACGCTGGCTATAGACAGTGGCAAACAGCCAACTTCTGGCGCTCCTTCTGATCAGTCATCCACCACACCCTACCTCCCACTCCTCACTGCCCACTCCCCATTCATCACCTTCAATGTAATTGACACCGGCATTGGCATCTCTCCAGAAGGGCTCTCGCTTTTGTTTCAACCGTTCCAGCAGTTGGATGGAGGGTTAGACCGAAAATATCAGGGAACTGGACTGGGGCTAGTGCTGGCCCGCAAACTCGCCCAACTCCATGGCGGAGACATTAGCGTCACCTCCAAATTGGGCTCTGGCAGTTGCTTTGCCCTGCATTTGCCAAAGTATTGCAAAGTGTCAGGGGGCAGCAAAGATTAAACAACTTCCGTTGAGACATATTCCGTTGAGACATATTCAACAGATTCGGCGACAACGGATTCTGACTGTTCGGAACTGCCATTGGCGGTGTGAGGGACACTCTTTTGAGGAGACGGAGCGGGGAAGGCCATCACCGCCTCTACTTCAGATTGGGGCCGACGGGCATTGATCAGGTTAATGGCGCGTTTGACACTCTCTGGTAAAATCACCACCAGCCCATTCAGGGAAGCCGTATTTAATGCCGTTTCAATGGCCGTCGCCTCGTCCAGAATGGTTTCATAGCGGGCATCGGGTTTGATCTGTTCAATCCCTTCGGCAATAAGTCTGGCAGCCTCCCCACGGGATCTGCCACGATTGTCATCGTCCTCCTTAATGAGGATGCGATCAAACATCTGAGCAGACAGTCGCCCTAGAGTAATAAAGTCTTCGTCGCGGCGATCGCCCGGTCCGCCCACCACTCCAATCCGCTCACCGGGCCAGTTTTTCACAAAACCTGCTAATGCTTCGTAGCTATGGGGGTTATGGGCATAGTCAACCAGCGCATGGAACTTGCCCAAATTTACCAGATTCATTCGTCCTGGAGTTTGTTGCGTCGAGGCCGAGAAGGTCGCCAGAGCCGCCCGGATGTCCTCAATCCGTACACCCTGAGCAAATGCTGCCAGACTGGCCGCCAGGGCATTGGCAATCATAAAGGGGGCACGCCCTGCCAGGGTGAGGGGCACATTCACGGCCTGGTCAATCCGCAGCGTCCAGTCTCCTTTCAGAATGGACAGATAACCATTTTCGTAAACAGCAGCCAATCCACCCTGCTGGGTATGGGAACGAATCAAGGGGTTATCGGGATTCATCGAAAAGTACGCAATTTGTCCCTTCACCCGGTTTGCCATCTCTGCCACCAATGGATCTTCAGCGTTTAGAACGGCGTAGCCATTTGGCATCACTGTTTCGGCAACCACACTTTTGACCTGTGCCATCTGCTCAAGTGTATCGATATCAGCAATGCCCAGGTGGTCAGCCGCAACATTCAAGACGACACCCACATCGCAGGTGCTAAAGGCCAAACCCGATCGCAAAATTCCACCCCTGGCGCTTTCCAGAACGGCCACTTCAACGGTGGGGTCTTGCAGAATTAACTGAGCACTCTGGGGTCCCGTGTTGTCACCGGGTTCGACCAGGTAATCGCCAATGTAGGTACCATCGGTCGTGGTGTAACCCACCACCTGCCCCGTTTGCTTAAAAATATGGGCAATCAGACGGGTGGTTGTGGTTTTTCCATTGGTGCCCGTAATCGCCACGATGGGAATCCGACTGGGGGTACCCGGTGGGAACAGCATATCCAGAACGGGTTCTGCCACATTGCGAGGAATCCCTTCGCTGGGAGACACATGCATGCGAAAACCGGGAGCGGCGTTGACTTCGACAATTACCCCATCCACTTCGCGTAGGGGGCGGGTAATGTCGGGGGTGACCACATCAATGCCCGCAATGTCCAGACCAATAATTTTGGAAACCCGTTGGGCCAGCCAGACGTTTTCAGGATGGATATCGTCGGTGCGATCGACGGCAGTACCTCCTGTGCTGAGGTTTGCGGTTGCTCGCAGATAGCAGATCTCACCTTCGGGCAGGACGGTATCCAGGGTATAGCCCTGTTTCTCCAGCAGTTGCCAGCTGGTTCGGTCTACCTCAATTTTGGTCAGCACATTGTCGTGACCTTCGCCCCGGCGGGGGTCCTGGTTGGTTTTCTCAATCAGTTCTTCGATCGTTGACCGACCATCCCCCTTCACATGGGCAGGAACCCGCTCGGCGACGGCTACTACTTTGCTATTCACCACCAGAATGCGGTGATCCCGTCCCCGGTAGTAGCGCTCGACGATAACCTGCCGGGACACTTCTCTGGCAGCGTCGTAGGCTTCTTCGGCGGCTTCCCAGGAGTTGATGTCGATGGTGATGCCGCGTCCGTGGTTGCCATCCAGAGGCTTGATCACAATCGGGAAGCCTCCTACGGCAGCGATCGCCTCTTCCAGTTCATCCAGATACCCAATCACTGTACCCCGTGGCACTGGAACGCCTGCATCCCGCAGAATTTTCTTTGTCCCTTCCTTATCACAGGCCAGTTCGACCGCCAGAATGCCCGTCTGGTTGCTCAAAGTAGCCTGGAGTCGCTTCTGGTGAACCCCATAGCCCAACTGAATCATGGAGCGGGCACCGAGCTGAAACCAGGGAATCTCTCTGGCTTCCGCTTCCTTGACCAGGACTTCGGTGCTGGGGCCCAGGGACGCATCTGCCCACAGCATCCGCAGGTCTTTCAGATCTTGCTCCAGTTCTTCCTGAGGGTAGTGCCCTGTGTCGATGATGCTCTGGCAAAGGCGAACGGCAGCACGTCCGGCATAGCGCCCGGCCTGCTCATCCAGATACTCGAAGACCACCTGGTAAACGCCCGGTGTTGAAGTTTCACGGGTGCGCCCAAAGCCCGCTGACATTCCGGCCAGTTCCTGAAGCTCCAGCGCCACGTGTTCAACGATGTGGCCCATCATGGTACCTTCCCGTACCCGGCTCAAGAAACCACCCCGGCAGCCCGGTGAGCAGAAGTGTTCTACCAGACTGGGTAAGGCTTCAGTTAAACCTTCATAGAAACCGGGAATGGTATTGGAAGGTCTATCGGCCAGTTCCTCCAGATCCAGACGCATTACAATCAGCTTTTGGCGTCGAATGCTCCAGTAGTTTGGACCCCGTAGTGTCTGGACTTTGAGTATCTTCATGGCTAATGATGAGTAGGATTCCAATCGCGATTGTGGGCTCGTTATAGGAGGGCAAAAGATTGCCCGATACAGGGATGAAGAGGAACAACATCCCAGTTTCAGATGCGAAAAGGGCACTAACTGTTCACGATGGACAGTTTTACAACAAAGCAGCCCCAATTAATTGGGCTGAAACGAAGCAGAGACGAGCAAGCAAACTAAACACAGCAGCCAGTTGGAGTTCGATCCAGGCGACGGACTAGGAGAAGTGGCAGTCGGAGAAGATGGACTTTCGCTTACGCAAATCGAAGCGATCGCCATGGCTCAACACATGCAACCGTAAGTTGCCCAGACTGATTGGATCGGTTGCTCCAATATAGGGATGGTTGGTGTGGGAAAGCTCTGCTGGATCAAGGATGGTGACACAGCCTTTGCCTATCACCTGAATCAGCCCATCTCCCTCAAAAACAGCGCAGGTATCTTCGTCAATCCCAATCCCCAATTGATTGGGATAAGCCGCGATCGCGCTCATTAAACGGGCCATTCGATTACGGTTGTGAAAGTGCTGATCTACAATCACTTCCGGGATAATACCCAAGCCAGTTGTCATATCAACTAGAGAACGGTTAGGAGATTCCCCACTCCCTCCCCCCGCAATCATATAATGACCCATTACGGCAGCACCTGCACTCGTCCCCGCCAAGGTCATCTCACCTCGCTGGGCTCGCTGCCGCACAATATTCATAAGAGGAGTATCCGCCAGAAGCCCACATAGCCTTAACTGATCCCCGCCCGTCATAAAAACGCCCGTGCAGTTTTCCACATAGCTCTGCATCAGGAGATCGTCACACTGATCGCGATCGCGGATGTCCAGGATTTCAATTCCTTTTGCCCCCATTTCTTCAAAGATGGTGCGGTAGCGATCGCCAATAATGGCTGGTTCACGGGAAGCAGAAGGAATAATCGCAATCCGGGCATCCGTTGAACCAGAGCGATTAAAAAAGCTATGCAGGATCTCTCGCCCGTGAACCTTATCTTCCGCTCCCCCAATCACCATAATGGCTGTTTTTATAGACTGGGGCATCTTCTCTCCAAACGATTGCAATTCGAGTTGTGGCGTAGAAACACGCCCAGACGTACCCTGAAACCAGCGCTCCAATAATTTCGTAACCGAAGTAGGGACACTGCTCCTGTTCATGGTTGCTGCCTGATCGCTGCGTGCTTTACCCACTATTACGCATCATGCCAGATCATTGAAGCGTAGTTTAAATAACTGTGAAATTTTTCTTCGATATTTGTCTTCAATGAATATGCGCTTCGATATTGTCACGCTATTTCCTGACTTCTTCACCTCTCCCCTCCATTCAGGATTGTTGGGGAAAGCGCTGGCAAAAGGGATTGCGGAAGTCCATCTCACCAATCCCCGTAACTTTACAACCGACAAGCACCATCGGGTGGATGATGAGCCCTATGGCGGGGGCGCAGGCATGCTAATCAAACCAGAACCCATCTTTGCTGCTGTGGAAGCCTTGCCAGTGTTGCCCCAGCGCGAGGTGATTTTGACAACTCCCCAGGGAGAAACAATGAACCAGCGAATGTTTCAAGAATTTGCAACCCAGCAGAACCAGTTAGTGATCATCTGCGGTCACTACGAAGGGGTGGATGAGCGAGTGCTCAATCTGGTGACCCGCGAAGTATCCCTGGGAGATTTTGTCCTCACTTGCGGCGAAATTCCAGCCCTAGCCCTACTCAATGGCGTCATTCGGCTATTACCAGGAACCGTGGGCAAAGAAGAATCCCTCAAAGCCGAAAGCTTTGAAGAGGGACTGCTGGATTATCCGCAGTACACCCGCCCACCCGTTTTCCGGGGCTGGGCCGTACCCGACGTGCTACTTTCTGGAAATCACGCTGAAATCGCCCGCTGGCGGAAAGCTCAACAAATTGAGAGAACCCGCGATCGCCGCCCAGATTTGTATGAGAAGTGGCTGAGAGGGAAGAGGGAAGGGGATGAGTTTTGAACAACTTCCCAGCCCTTTCTCTAGCAGAGTTTTACCATTCAAAAATTTGTTTAGATTTCAAGTCTGGCTGTTTTTCGCTGCCTAGAATGGGAGCAACGAGCTTAGGGTAGTTTGAGAACATTTGTCCAGGTCTATTTTTTATGGCAAAAATTTATGGCAAAAACTAGACGATTAAGGCGTCTCTGTGCAATCGCCACCAGTGCTTTTGTGGCAGGTTTTGTCAGTGTTCACTTTTCTCCAGAAAAGATGGGGCTGCACCTGGACTTAGGTTCGGAAGCTTACGCTCGCAGAAGTGGGGGGCGGAGTGGAGGTGGCTCGTTTCGTTCTGCGCCCTCTCGCTCTTCTGGTTCTGGTGGTTCCTCTTCTGGTGGAGGTTACTCCCGCCCCTACTCCAATCCCAACCCCTCCTGGGAGTACCGCCCCTACCAGCGACGGGGGGGCTCCTACCGCGATCCTTACTACAACAACCGGGGACCTGTGATTCTGCCTGTACCTGCCGGTCCTCCTGTTTATACCCCTTCCGTTCCTCCGGCCTACGGTGATTCCTATCGGGGTTCGAGCGATCGCGCCGTCCCCTTCAATACTGCCTCCAATCCTTCATCGGATGATGACTGGTGGTGGCTGATTGTCGGGCTTTTACTTCTGGGTCTGTCAGCACCTGTTATTTTTATGGTTGTCTTCTCTATGATGAGGGCACGGGGCGGCGGCATCGCAGGTAGGGGGGCTAACCCAGGCCAGGAACTTTCCAACAGTACGGTGACGGTTAGCAAAATTCAGGTGGCACTGCTGGCCCAGGCACGCTCCATCCAGACCGAGTTAACCAAACTTAGCCTGGAAATTGACACCAGCACCTCCGAGGGCCTGCTGCAACTGCTCCAGGAATCGGTTCTAGCCCTGTTGCGATCGCCCGAAAACTGGTCCCATGCCTTAGGTCATTCAGAGACTGTTTCCAGTCTGACTCAGGCGGAGGTCCTGTTCAACAAATTATCAATTGCTGAACGCAGCAAATTTAGCGTCGAAACCCTGACCAATGTTGGGGGCAAGGTTAGCCGCAAAGAGCTTAAACCCAACCCAGACGAGGGGCCTGCTTCCTACATCGTAGTGACCTTACTGGTTGGAACGGCCCACGACCATCCCCTGTTCGATAAAATTCGGACGACGGAAGAATTAAAGCAGGTGTTGGAGAAGCTAGCATCCATCCCATCCGAGTATCTGCTGGTGTTTGAGTTGCTCTGGAGCCCTCAGGAGGAAACCGATAGCCTGACCTATGATGAGTTACTGACAGAGTATTCGGATATGGTTCAAATTTGACCCGTTGCTAAACAGCAGCACGAATTGAAACGAAGTTTTGAGCATCATTGATCAGCCGGAAACCGCGAAATTTAGCGATTGGAGGAGTGGGTTGCCTGGGTACATTGAGCGGAAGGGCTGACATTCTGAAACCCCGCTCCTTTGGGGACCATAAAGATCGAGGGTGTTATGAACCAAGAATTGGATGAAATCGAGAGTTTTGATGATTCCGAACTAACGAATGATATCGTCACAGTCAGCAAACTTCAGGTCGCGCTACGGGCCAAGGCAAGAACCCTTCAAAGTAAGCTAGATCAGTTAACCGCCAGCGCTGATATCAGAAGTATTGAAGGATTATTTGAGCTATTACAGAAAACAGCTTACCTGCTGCTTGATTACTCAGAATTTTGGACCCATGTCCTTGCCAGTTCAGAGACATTTGCCAGTCGTGAAACCGCCACAGAATTGTTCAACCGTCTTCTGGTTCATGAACGCCGTAAGGTCAGTACCATCACCCAGTCTGGATTAAATGGTGCAGTACTCTCACCTGTTGATCTGGGGGACAATCACTTTTACGTAGTGGTCACACTTCTGCTGTGCACAGCCGATGATCAGCCATTATTTGAAGAAATCTACTCGGCTTCGTTACTCCGGGACGTGTTGCAGGAGATTACGATGATGCGGGAGAGTTACCTGATGGCGTTTGAGTTGCTGTGGAGCCCCCAGGGATCGATGGAAAGCCTGCAAGATGGAGATCTGGCCATGATTTATGGAGGTATGGTAGCGATCGCCTGAAGCCACCCACCCTCTTGAACACACCACTTCGCAGTATAGTAATCAGAAGTCAGGGATGAGGTGATAAACGGACTACCATCGCCCCCTGGCTCCTGACCTCTGCCCCTGATTCCTCTCCATGAACATCCGCATCGGCAACGGCTACGATATTCATCGTCTGGTCCCAGAGCGCCCACTGATTTTAGGGGGGGTGAAAATTGACCATGAACTGGGGTTGCTGGGGCACAGCGATGCCGATGTCCTAACCCACGCCATTATGGATGCGATGCTGGGAGCGCTCAGTTTAGGAGATATAGGTCACTACTTTCCGCCTTCAGACCCGCAGTGGAAAGACGCAGATAGCTTGGAACTGCTAGCTCAGGTAGATCGATTGATTCAAGCCAGGGGCTGGCAGATTGGCAACATCGATTCAGTGATTGTAGCCGAGCGGCCCAAGTTAAAGCCCCATATTCCGGCCATGCGCGATCGCCTCTCTACCGTCCTCAACCTCCAATCCAATCAGGTTGGTATCAAAGCGACCACGAATGAAAAATTAGATGCCACTGGACGAGAAGAAGGAATTGCTGCCTATGCCATTGTTTTGTTATTAGCATCCTCAGTCTCGAATTGACCCATCGGGCATGGTGGCTCCCTGCAAGTTTGCTCCAGCAAGATTGGCGCTACTCAGTTCTGCCTTGGCCAGGTTAGCTTCCGTCAGGTTGGCATCACGCAGATCCGCTCGCCCCAGGTAAGCCTCGATGAGGGTGGCTCCTACCAGGTCTGTCTGCCGCAGGTCTGCCCGACTTAAATCGGAGCGATTCAGCCGTGCTCGTTTGAGGGTTGCCTGGGTCAGGGTGGCTTTGGTGAGAATAGCAGCCGTCAGATTAGCCCCAGAGAGGTCAGCCGCCGCCAGGTTAGCTTCGGTCAGGTTGGCCCGTTCCAGTTTGGCATCAACCAAGTGGGCCTGTCTCAGATGGGCCTCAGCTAGCACAGCATCGGTCAGAAAAACGCCTTTCATGAAAGCCCCCGTCAGGTTCGCACCAGTCAAATTCGCTTCCCTCAGACTGGCTTCGCTCAGATCGGCACCCCGCAGGTCGGCTTTGGTCAGGTCCGCTCCGGTCAGGTTGGCCCCGCGCAGATCAGCTTTTCGCAGGTCTGTGCCGCGCAGGTTCGCCCTATCATAACAGCGTTTTTCAAAGCGCAGGTTGGCACCCCGCAGGCAGGCACCGCGCAGGTTAGCTCCGCTCAGGTTCACACTTCTCAAATCAGCCGTCATCAGGTTGGCATCCAGCAGATTCGCCAGGGTAATATCAGCCCCGCGCAGGTCAGCCCCGTACAGGTTAGCCCCGTGCAGGTCGGTGTCCCGCAGGTTGGCGTTGAGTAGATCTGCCTGGCTCAGGTTCGCACCGCACAGTCGGGTACCCATCAGGTTGGCTTTGCTCAGATTGGCCCGGTTGAGATAGGCAAAGATCAAGTTTGCATTCGCCAGGTCTGCCCCTGTCAGGTCTACCCCAATCAGATCTGCACCTTCTAAACCGGCATTACTGAGGTTCGCTCCTCGAAAATCAACTTCTCCTGCCTGGTAGCGCTGCAATAACTCACTTGCGTCCATGCGTTATCTCAATTAACCGCCTGCCTTGCTGAATTTGGATTTAGATGATTGATTTTTGCAGATCAAAAACCGTTTCTTCCAAGAAATTTACTCGATAGCTGTCTGGTTGGATTCCCGTGAGTGTTCTTCAGTTGGCGGTTGAATCAGAAGCTGACATGTAAGCTCATCTTCATTGCTGGTGTGGGCAATTTCCAGAGTAGTTTCCTCAAAATCGTCGAGGCTGATGCAGGTTTCCTCCGTAGGATTGTCGATTTCCGGATGGGAACTGCGGTAGAGGTAGAGGGAACGGAGACAGCGAATCATAGCACTTGCTGTTTCAACATTTTCCTCAGGCTCTCTCAACCGCCGGGCTGCGCCATACAGGAGGGCTTCCAGTTCCGTGTAGAATTTGCAACTTTTGATGACTTGCCGCATCAACCCATCGAGTTCGTACATCTTGAGGGTAAGCCAGTCCTGGTTGCTATAGCCAAATTCGCCGTGCAGAGCAGAGAAGAGGAGAATCTTTGCCCGTAACGGGTTGGCATACTTCATAATTCCCAGTCGGTAGTCAAATAGACTGGTGAAGGGTTTCTGGGGATTGTCAAACGGGGTTTCTATGGTGTTGGGATCGATGGCGGGTGTGGCTTCTTCAGGTACTTCAAGGTCTTCAGTTTCTTCGGGAGGAGAGGTTGAAACGATTTCAGCAACTGGGTTGGGAGCTGGCTCAGGTTGAGAACTGACTGGTGCTGGTGGTGCTTCAGGCTCCGGTTCCGATTCCTGGTAGTCGGGGTAGAGTTTACCCATCTGCCTGATGATGGTGCCGGCGATCGCCATATATTCTTCCCGTTTGTTGAGGGATTGGGCCACCGCATTGAGGGCCAGTTTTAATTGCTCTCGTGTATGGGTTAGCTGGTAGAGTTCTTGCAGCAAGGCCCCCAGGTCAATGCGTTGAAGTGCGATTGGATCACTTTCCCACCGCCGCCGACAGACGTAGAGAATGAGCTTCTTCATCCGACTGGCGTTGGGGTCCTGTTCCAGTTCGGCAGCAATCTGGTAGTAGGGATCATCTACCTTCGGTTCTGGCTTTAATTCTGATAGGACATCAGCAGTCAACAGTGCGGTTTCATCCGCGGGAGTAAGCGGAGGCTGGTTGGCCTGGGTTTGATCTGTTGCCTTAGAGCTGGCGTAAAGCCGCTGAAATTTGCTGGCGATCGCATTCCCGACCAGGGTGTATTCTCCCTGTTTGCTGAGGGTTTGAATGAACTCGTTCAGCGTCGTCCGCAGCAGTTCAGGGCTGGGAAGTCGTTGATGAAGTTCGGCAACCAAGTGGGGTAGATAGAGGTTGTCTAGCTGGTTCGGGTCGTTTTCCCAACGCCTGCGGCAGACGTAGTAAATTAATTTTTTAATTCGCAGCAAATTTCCCGTCTGTTCCAGTTCTCGAGCGACCTGCTCATAGAGAGGATTGGGGTTGCTGGCAACGGGAGTGAGGGGGGCGATCGCGTCTGTCACAGGCTGCGAGGCAGAGTGCCCAAACTGGGCCTGCTGCTGGAGATTGAAGCAGAGCTTGCTAATTTCCTCGACGATGACACTGGCAACCAGGGAATACTCAGCAGGCTTACTCAACGTTTTAACCGCCGCTTCTAAAGCCTGCTGCAATCGCTCTGATGTGGGGGCAAGCCGCAGCAATTCATTCAGCAAATCTCTCAAATCAATCCTGGCTAACCGGTTTGCATCCCCTTCCCAGGTGTTTTTACAGACATAAACCAGAAGTTTCTTGATGCGGGTGAAGTTTTGGCTTTGTTCCAAACTGCGAATGGTTTCCAGATAGGGATCGGCAGATTCTGCGGTTGGGTCGAGGATAATCTTGTAGGTGGGAACAACCTCACGAATGTTCTTCAGTTCCTGAGGGCCAAGATAGCGGGTTTCTAACTGCATCCCCGCCTTCACAACATCATAAACCGTTTGGGAAATGCAGATTCCCCCCGGTTCTGCCAGGGTTTGCAGGCGGGCAGCGATATTGACGCCATTGCCCATCACATCTGTTTCGTTAATAAAAATGTCTGCCAGGTGAATGCCGATGCGGTGCTGGAGTGAATCTTCCGGAGAGCGGTTGGCGGCTTTTTCAATCAGCCGTTTCTGAATTTCAATTGCATACTCAACCGCTTTGACTGCACTGACAAAGCACATCAGTAAGCCATCCCCAGTGGATTTGAGTACACGCCCCTCATACTCATCACAGACCTGTTTCATCAATTTCAGATCCCGTCGAATCAGGTCCAGGGTATGGTCTTCATTGACCGACATCCGGGCACTAAAGCCAACACAATCCGTAAACACAACTGTTGCCAGTGTACGGTGTCCCTTCAATTCTGATGTCAGTAGATCATTTTCCATGGGGTTTTACTGGCCAATAGAGTTCAGGTCACTTGGAGATGCGTTTCTCTTTCGCCTTTTTCCCCCTCACACTCTCTCCTGCTTATAAAAGGGTCAGATGATAAGCCTTTAAGGGGTCGGTACGCTTCTAATAGGGTTCCCGAATGCGTCAAGTTTTGCACGGTTTTGGGAAATTGGGGAGAAGGGTAGAGGGGTGGAGTTTTGAGTTCTGAAATTTGAGTTTTGAGCTTCTCCCTCACTCCTCCCCCTCACTTCTCTTTAAGAACGAACAACCAAAACTAATAGCTTCTCTCATTCCTCACTTGCCAAGCTGCAACAGGGTCTTTGTGCTTTCGATGATCAGCGGTAGTGCGCTCATCAAAATCAGTCCAGCGACGAAGAGGCTGATGACTCCATCGGCCCAGAGCCAGTGGAGAAGGGCAATCGCGATCGCGGCCACCACGACTCCAATGGAACTGATGGTATCTGCCAGAACATGCAGAAATGCGGCTTTTAAGTTCAGGTCGTGGGCGCTGCCACGATGTAACACAGCAACATTGACGCCGTTGACCACGGTGCCCGCACAGGCGGTGAGCAGCATGGGTACAGTGGCAATTTCCTTGGGAGGAAATTGGAGATGCTGAATTGCTTCCCAACCAATCCAGGTAGCCATGACAACGAGTGCTATGCCATTAATGAGGGCGGCGGCAGTTTCCAGAGGGGGGTTACTACTCAGCCGCGACCTGAGTAGCCGGGTAATCCAGGTTGCCAGCAGGGCCAGGACGAGTGCGAAACCATCGGATGCCATGTGGCCTGACTCTGCAATCAGGGCCAGACTATGACTCATCCATCCCATGCCAAACTCTACCAGGGCAAAAGTGCCGATCAACAGGAGAGCGATCGCCAGTTGGGTCTGCTTGATTGTTGGATCTGTTGTTAGCTCTATAGAGCTGGTTGTGGAGTGGGAATGATGGCAATCGGCAGAGTGGTGGTGCATTGAAGATGAATGTTCGATAGACAGGACGGCACAAAGCAGGGAGCCATTGCCTTCGGACAATTCTACTCCCTGCTGACGTTGAATTTGATTCAATTGTGCCCGTTATTGCGCTTTTGGCGATTGTCCTACCATTTCTTGTAGGGTAAGAATTTACCGTTCATGATGACCTTGACGCGATCGCCCTTCGGATCTTCAACCTTCTCAATATCCAGGGTGAAGTCGATCGCGCTCATAATACCATCACCAAATTTTTCCTGAATCACATCTTTCATCGGCATGCCATAGACCTGCATGATTTCGTAGAAGCGGTAGATGAGCGGATCGGTTGGAACAACGGGACCCAGCCCCTTAGTCGGATAGACCGTCAGTTCGGATGCCAGGTCAGTCGGCAATCCCAACGCCTCCAGAATTTTGGTTGCTTCCTCTTCAGATGCGGTTGACTGGCGGTAAAACACTGATGCAATCCAGACTTCATCTCGCCCAACAGCTTTTTCCAAATCGGCAAAGGTCATGCCCTTCGATTTCTTGGCATCCAATAGTTTCTGACTGATGGCGGGAATCTCAACGTTTGACATCGCTTGCTCCTTTTCACACATTTGGGGACTACTTTCTTCGAATGCGGGCTTCTTCTACCGCACGGGTTTCGCGGGAAAGGTGCTGTTCCAGTGCAGCCTTTAGCTCGTGATAGTGAGAGTATTGATCGAGTTCCTCTCGCTTGCGCGGGCGAGGAAACGGTATATTCAACACTTCGGCAATTTTGGCGGCGGGTCCACGTGTCATCATCACAATCTGATCGGACAGCAGCAGGGCTTCCTCGATACTGTGGGTAATGAGAATCACGGTCTTGCGCTGTTGCTCCCAGATGCGAGCCACTTCGTCTTGCAAAAAGCCCCGTGTAAGTGCATCCAGGGCTCCAAACGGCTCATCCATCAGCAAAATTTCGGGGTTGATGGCCAGGGCACGGGCAATGCCAACCCGCTGTTTCATCCCGCCAGAGAGTTCATGGGGATGTTTGTGTTCAGCTCCACTTAGCCCAACCAGATCGATATATTCGTGAACAATGCTCTTTTGTTGCACCAGAGGCATGTTGGGGTAGACAGTTTCAATCGCAAACCGCAGGTTTTCTGCCACATTCATCCAGGGCATGAGGGCATAGTTCTGAAAAACGACGCCGCGATCAGGTCCAGGACCCTTGATCGGCTCCCCATTCAGAATGATGGAACCCGTGGATGGGCGCAAAAGCCCGGCAATGATGTTAAGCAGAGTGGATTTGCCGCAGCCGGAGGGACCAATGATGGAAACGAAGGTGTTGGATGCAATTTGCAAATTAATGTCGGCGATCGCCACAAAATCCTGAGAAGTTTGCTTGAGTAACTTATCGACCCAGGTTTGTCTGCCGTAATACACTTTCGACACATTCTGGATCAACAGTTGAGCGGCAGCGATGTCCGGGTTAAGGGGGGGAGTCATGGTGCTGGAGTCAGGGAAGTGCATATTATGACCTCTGCCCAAAGGACACTTTGGTTTGCAACAGGCCAAATAGCCGATCCATCACCAGTCCAACCAGGCCGATGATCAGAATTGCCGTGATGATGCTGGTGATCTTCAGGTTGTTCCACTCGTTCCAGATGAAGTAGCCAATTCCGCCACTTAACAGAATTTCTGCCGCCACAATGACTAGCCAGGCGATGCCCAGACTGATACGCAAACCCGCCACAATGCTGGGTGCCGCAGCGGGCAAAATCACTTTGCGGATGGTGCGCCAGCGGGAAGCTCCCAGGGTACGGGCAACATTCAGGTAGGCGGGATCGACATTGCTTACGCCAAAAATAGTGTTGCTCAGTGTCGGCCAGATGCTGGTAATGGCAATAACAAACAGGGCGGTTTTTTCTGAATCTTTCATCAGCGCCAGTCCCAGGGGTAGCCAGGCCAGTGGGGAAACTGGGCGTAGAACCTGAATGAAGGGATCTACCGCTCTCGCGGCCACCCTGGATAAGCCCAGCAGAATCCCCAGGGGAACGGCGATCGCTGACCCAATCAAAAAGCCCGTCAACACCCGTCGCAGGCTGGTCAGCAGTAACCAGCCAATACCCTGGTCATTAGGACCATAGTCGAAGAACGGATTGGAGACCCAGAACCAGAAATCTTTGATAGTCTGGCTGGCAGAAGGCATGATGGGCAGGAACCCCCCCATCCTGGCTCCCAGTTCCCAACCCCCCAGGAAGGTGATCAAAAGGATCAGGAACAGCAAGAAGGATTTTTGGTTTGTTGTTAGCGTTACTGATCGCGCCCGTGTCGTTGTCACTTGCAACACGTTGTTGGTCATGGGTCACACCTTGAACTTCTTAATCTGGTCGTTTACGTAGGCAGTTGGATTTTCGGGGTTAAAGGTGTCGTACTTCAGCTTTTCAACCCTTTCCGTTTCAGCAGGGGGTGCCTGCCCCAGTTCTTTCTGAAGTTCTGCCGCCACATCCGTGAGAAAGATCTCGTTGGCAATTTTGTCGTAATCGGCCTTTTCCTTCGGCATCAAATCCCAGCGAACAAGTTGGGAAGAAATCCACTTGGCGAAACTCTTCCAGGGGTAGGGGTCAAAGCCGATGCGATCCGGAACCTCCTGGGTATTACCCAGGCCATCTTCAAATTTGCCGGTCAGCACTGCCTGCACCACAGGGAGGGGTTGGTTCAGATACTTCCGCTCAATCAGTGCTTCTGCAACCTTCTGCCGATTAACCGGATCGTCGGCATAACCTGCCGCATCGACGATCGCCTTGTTCACCGCTCTAAAGGTATTGGGATTGGCGTCGATCCATTGCTGGCTGGCAGCAAAGGCACAGCAGGGATGTCCATCCCACAGGTCTCTGGTCAGCATGTGGATAAAGCCGACCTTTTCGTAGACAGCCCGCTGGTTAAAGGGATCGGGCATCAGCATGGCATCCAGTTCTCCAGCGGTCATTTTGGCCACGCTGTCTGGAGGGGGGACGGGGAAAATTTGCACGTCCTTGTCGGGGTCAAGCCCACCCGCCGCCAAGTAGTAACGGATCAGCAGGTTGTGCATGGAGAAGGGAAATGGTACCCCAATCTTGAAGCCCTTGAAATCCTTGGCCTCTTTCACCGTGTCCTTGTGTTTCATGGCGACGGTGATGGCCTGTCCGTTGATGTTTTCGATGCTGGCAAGCTTGATGGGGAAAGCCGCAGAACCCAGACCCATGGTGATAGCAATCGGCATGGGGGAGAGCATGTGGTAGGCATCCAGTTCACCAGCGATCGCCGAGTCTCTCACCGCGGCCCAGTTGGGCATCTTTTTCACCGTCACCTTTAACCCGTGCTTCTCATAAAAGCCCAGCGGATCGGACATCACGATGGGGGTTGCGCAGGTAATCGGAATGAAACCAATCGTCAATTCCTTCTTCTCCAGGTTGGCGCCACCACCGCCTGTTGGAGAGGATTGGGCAGTTGGTTGTTCCTGCCGTGTGGCACAGCTTGCCATTCCCACCAGGGCGGCGGAGACCACAACCCGCTTAATAAACTCCCGTCGGCTGTAGCTGCCCCGCTTCATCGTATTGCCAAAGAATTCTGCCGCCTGGGGACCAAACGCTGCCGTAAACGCCGCTTCCAGTCCACCCGCCTCTTGAACCAACTCCTCACAGAACCGACGACGCGCCTGATTACCCCCAGCGATATTTTGCAAAAACAGTTCTTTCCTGAATTCTGCTCCTGTCAGGCTGTTTGCCAGAGAAAGAGCATCTGGCCTGAATAACCCCATTTTCATCAAGTCATCGATGTAGTCTACAGGGTTCTGCGGCATTCCTTCCAGGTATCTCCAGTGGTCTTGGGGCAGATGCTCACCCCCACAGGGGCACCGTAACTCTGTGGGCTTTAACTCCAATGAACGCTTCGCTTGAACAGCAATAGAAGATCCTGAATTCATATCAGTTAAACCTTGCTAAGAATGGGATGGCGAGGGTCGGGGCAATCTTGGGAGTAAGGTATCAGAGCGCCTGGAGGATTACATTGGAGTAATTTTTGAAAGAATAGGATTTTCTTTCGATTTATAGCGATGGTTAACAACGAGTAGCTCCTACCATCTGACGCCTACTCCCAACTCCCTGCTATAGCTATAGCCACTAGCTATAACCATCAGGCTTAGGACGGGGTGCAGGGGTGGAACCCCTGGCTGGGGGCGAAGCCCACACACCCCCTTAAACCCAATGTCCTAAGCAACTTGGCGACAGCCATACCACCTGACGCCTGCTCCCAACTCTCTGCTATAAATCAAATCAGTTGCTGAGTAGAAATTGTGGTGACAGGTCGTGAAACCAACGCTCCTCCCCTGGAAAGCAGCGATCGCCTGCCCTGTCAGGAGTTTAAGCATCGCTATTGGGCATGGCGAGTGGGGAGTGGTCTGGTTTAATCAGGTGAAAGTTACTGTAATCAACCAGCTGAGACTTGAACGGAGTCAGAGTTTCGCCAGACCTGTGGAGAAGCCCCATGCAACTGACGAAATTGCCGGATAAAGTAGCACACATCGGAATAGCCCACGGCCTCGGCTACCTGAGTGACGGATTGGGCAGAGTGGATCAGTAGCATCCGGGCTTGAGCCATGCGCCGCTCGGTAATCCATTGTTTGACAGTACGCCCAGTCAGATTTTGCACCAGATTGGTGAGATAGGCGGGAGAGTAGCCCACGGCCTGGGCAACATCTCTCAGGCTGATGGATTGGGGATAGTGGGTTTCAATGAAGCAGAAGACCGCTTCCAGTTTTGGGCAGTCTGGAAAGAGAGTAGTGGGGGTGGGGAGAGTTTCCCTCGCTTTAGATGCTTCAGAATGGAGCGATATAGGTTCCTGTAATTCGCGGGTATAGCATTGCTTCAGGACTTGCTGTCGTTCCAGCCGGGTGGCGATCGCCGCCAGAAATTGCTCCACTGTGCAGGGTTTGGTCAGATAATCATCAGCCCCCAACTCCATTCCCTGGCGCAGGTCTGCCATTGTGACCTTTGCGGTCAGAAAGATAAAGGGAATCGCAGCAGTTGATTGCCGTTGCCGGAGTATGGACAACACCTCATACCCATCCAGGTCAGGCATCATAATGTCGCAAACAATCAAATCGGGCAGATGGGTTTGTGCCAGCTTCAGCCCGACTGCACCGCTCTCTGCCGCGATCGCATGAAACCCTTCAAAGGTCAGAGAACGCACAAAAATATCGCGGGTTTGCGCTTCATCCTCAATCACCAGAATGGTTTTCATGGTGCCTCCTGATGCCTGCTTTTTTAATTAATTAATTGGGTTTCGGGCATTTCCTGCGGTGTAAATCGATACGGTATCCCGAGCAACAATCTGGCAGGTGGTTGAATCGCCGTTAGATTGGGAAAGTATGGTTAAATTGGCGTATTCTCCGCAATTTTTAGCCAGTATGCGGCAGTCCTTTTGGTTATCCGACAAGCCATCACAGCCATTGCAAGAGCGGCTCTCTGAACCATTACAGGATCAGCTACAGGATCAACTCTCAGAGCGATCGCCTATCCCCGTTGACCAGGATTTAGAAAAACTGCGACGACAGCACCAGCTCATTCTCAACTCGGTGGGAGAAGGGGTTTACGGCGTTGATAGGGAAGGAAAGGTCACCTTTGTTAATCCCGCCGCCGCCGCCATGATTGGCTGGGAAGTGGCAGATTTGATTGGCAAATGTATGCACATGGTGTTGCATCACTCCCACCCGAATGGCTCCCCCTATCCGGTTGAGCAATGTCCCATTTATGCAGCCTTTCAGGATGGCATTATCCATCGGGTGACAACCGAAGTCTTCTGGCGCAAGGATGGCACCAGTTTCCCAGTGGAATACATCAGCACCCCCATGCGAGATGAACAGGGCAAACTGGTGGGCGCAGTGGTTGTCTTTCGAGATATCACCCAGCGCAAGTGGGCAGAAACGGTTTTGCAGCAAGCCAATGAAGAACTGGAACTGAAGGTGCAGGAACGCACCGCTGAATTGCAACAGTTGAATGAGCAATTGAAAGAACTGAATGACCTGAAATCACGGGTCGTCTCAATGGTATGTCACGAGTTCCGCAACCCGCTGAACAATATTTCTCTTTCAGTTTCCTATTTGGCTCGCTACACTGAGCAGCTTTCAGCACAGCAAAAGATGCAATACCTGGAGGATATCCAGGCCAATGTGGAACGAATGGTTCACATGATCGACGACATTCTGGTCATCGGCAAGGTAGAAGCAAAAAAAATCGAAGTTCAGCCTACCCCGCTGAATCTGGTCGAGTTCTGCCAGAGTTTGGTAGCAGAACTGCGGTTAACAGCTCCCCAACACAGCATAGACGTGAAAACTCCAGTTCAATCCATTTGGGCACAGTTGGATGAGCAATTGTTACGCTCAATTCTGACCAATATTTTGATCAATTCAGTGCGCTATTCCCCACCCGAAAGTAAGGTTCAATTTGAGGTTTTCACGCAGCAAAATCAGATCGTCTTTCAGGTCAAAGATCAGGGCATTGGAATTCCACTGGAAGATATCCCTCATTTATTTGAGCCATTTCATCGGGGTCGAAATGTGAGTAATATTCCCGGTACTGGTCTGGGATTGAGTGTGGTGAAAAAGTTTGTCGATCTGTTGCAAGGCAGAATTGAAGTCAGTAGCCAGATTGCTTCAGGGACAACATTTGTAGTTCGTTTGCCCTTCATTCGGGCTAGAAGATATAGCTAGCCATCAGGCTTAGGACGAGGTGCAGGGGTTCCACCCCTGCACCTCGTCCTAAGCAACCTGGCGACAGCTATATAGCGGTAGTCATTATCGCTGACAGATGTATTTCCAGAGTGGATGACTGGGGCCCTGCTGGCGGATTCGGCAAACTTGCTGTTCCAGGCGTTTCTTTTCCCGTTGGGGTAACCCCATCAAAATATTTCGACTCTGCCAGATGAGGACTCCCAGGGTGGAGCCCAGGCAAATTGCCAGCCCGGTCGCTGCCAAACGGTGAAAGGCCAGGCCATAGCGAACAGCAGCCCAGGTGAAATGATCCAGAATCAGGGAAATGGGGTAGCGCAATCCCCACAAACTGAGAGTACCCACCGTCAGCCACAACACGCCGACCACCACCCACCGCCCCCAGACCGTCAGTTGATGCAGACGTTCCACTTCTTGCTGAAAGGTCGAGTCTGAAACCTCCACATTACTCATTGGGATGGGTCGCTCCTCAGGATAATCCATAGTCACGATGATGCATCAGGCGGACTGCTGGGTGAATCGCTTACGCTTGAATCGATGACAGTCGCAGGAGCCAGTTTCTCAGTCCGTTCACGCCAGAGGGCCAGTAATGTACTGGCAATGAAGATACTGGAATACGCCCCAGCGATAAATCCAATAATGAGAGCTAGGGCAAAATACTTCAGGGTTTCCCCACCGAATAGAAAGATGGCAAACAGAGGAAGCAGCGTCGTAAAGGTAGTGTTAACAGAGCGCGTCAGGGTCTGATTGACCGCCATATCGACAACCTCATCGATAGAGCGATCCGGGTTGAGTGCCAGGGTTTCCCGCACCCGGTCATAAATAACGACCGTGTCATTCACTGAAAACCCTACAATGGTCAGCAGAGCTACGATAAACAGGCTGTCTACTTCAACCCCCAATACCAGACCCAGAACGGAAAAGCTACCTACCGTAATCAATACATCATGAGCCAGAGCTACTAGAGAAAAAATGGCGTAATCCAACTGGAATCGCAGACTGAGATAGATGGTAATCCCGGCGAAGGCCACCAGTAAGGCCAACAATCCCGAAGATAGAATCTGCTGACCGAGGACTGGGCCAACGGTGTCAATCTGGGTTTTGGATGGATCAAAAGTTCCGATCTTCTGGCTCAATGCTGATTGAAGCTGCGATCGCTGCTCTGGGCTCAACGGAGAGGTACGAATTGAAACACCCCGTCGCCCCCGACTGGTTGCCTCCTGAACACTGCTATTACCCAGCCCCTGATCGACCAGGATTGAGCGTACTGCTGCAATATCAATTGGTTTGCTACAGTCACTCTTGGCGCAATCCAGTTCAAACTGAAGCCGGGTGCCCCCTATAAAGTCCAGACTGGGACGCAGGGGTGCCCCAAACTGCTGCCAGGAAATCACCATTGCCGCAATTCCAGCCAGGATCAGGGCGACAGAAATAGCCCACCAGAGGTTGCGTTGCTTAATGACCTGAAGCTTCATGGGGTTGCCTCCGGTTGGGGTTGAGTCGATGGCAGATTGGGACAGAAGTATTCGGGTTTGCGCAGGTTGGCAAAACTGAGGACAAACAGCATCAGAGTTCGGCTACAGGTGATTGCGGTAAACATGCTGATGACGACCCCCACTGACAGGGTCACGGCAAACCCTCTCACAAAGCTAGTGCCCAAGTATCCGAGTGCAGCGCAGGCAATTAGCGTAGTGACATTACTATCTAGAATGCTGGAGAATGCCCGGTAAAAACCTGCTTCAACAGAACGATAAAGCGTTTTACCCGCCCTCAACTCTTCACGGGTGCGTTCAAAGATCAGGACATTTGCATCAACTGCCATTCCAATACTCAAGATAAACCCTGCAATGCCTGGTAGGGTGAGCGTCGCTCCCAGTAAATTGAAGGCGGCAAAGGTCAGAATTGCGTAGATCAGGAGGGCAATATCAGCAATCAGGCCAGGCAGGCGGTAGTAAACCACCATAAAGATCAGAACCAGTAACAATCCGACGACCCCGGCATAAATACTGCGCTGAATGCTGTCCTGTCCCAGGGTTGCTCCAACCGTGCGGGTTTCGACCACTTCTACAGGGACGGGTAAGGCCCCACCATAGAGTTGAGTTGCCAGGGTATTTGCGCTCTCCGCCGTAAAGTTACCGGTAATTACTGCGCTTCCTCCGGTAATTCCCGTTTGGGCATGCTCAGGACCGACGGTAGGAGCGCTGATCAGCTCATTGTCTAGAAAGATTCCAATTGATCGCCCCGTACCTGCCAGGCTCTTGGTCAGGTCAGCAAACAGGTCAGCCCCTTTAGCATCAAATCTTAACCCTACTTCCCAGGCATTTGAGACGTTTGTGGGTTGGGCAAAGGCATCTTTCAAATTTTCCCCAGTCAGGCTAGTGGGTTCAAACAACTTAGCGATCGCCTCGCTGCTACGCCGGATAGCCGCTTTATTTTCATCAATGGCTTTCTGGTCGTCGCCCTTCTTTAGCCTTTCTTGCTCTGCCTGGTGTTCTCGCAGTATCTGGTATTCCACCCGTAATTGAGCTTCGGTACCGGGTTTCTGCTTCCGGAAGTCCAGTTTGGCAACCCGGCCCAACAATTCTTCTGCCTCTCGCGGATCATTAACACCAGGTAACTGGACCAGAATCTGGTCATTGCCTGTCGTTTGAACCACAATCTCAGAGACACCCTGGGGATTCAACCGTCCTTCAACTACCTTCTGCACCGCTTCCAGTTCTCTGGGAGTAATTTCTTTAATATCTTCCGTTGTCTTGACCTGGATGGTGAGCTGTGAACCACCCTGTAAATCCAACCCCAGTCGGGGTGGTAATTTGACGATCACCACGATGGCGGCAATCAGCAATACCAGAATGAGGGCGAGGAGCGATCGCTGTCTTTGCATGTTGTAACCCCTGTAACAAACGCTATGATAGCGCTTCAAAACTCTAAACCTTCAACGCGACCATCTTTTTCGCTGCTTCCACAATCTGATAGGGCTGCACAATGGTTAGGTTTTCCAGGGTGCCGTTGTAGGGAGTGGGGATGTCCTGAGAGGAAAGCCGGATGACCGGAGCATCGAGTTCGTCGAAGAGGCGATCGTTAATTGAAGCGATGATCTCGGCTCCAATGCCGCCAGTCCGCATACATTCTTCGACAACGATGACCTTATGCGTTTTCCGAATTGAGGCTCCAATCGTCTCAAAATCCAGCGGTTTCAGAGAAATCAGATCAATCACTTCGGGGTCTATTCCCTCTTTCTCTAAGGTTTTTACCGCCTGCATCACGTGGTGTCTCATACGGGAATAGGTGAGGATCGTCACATCGTTGCCCTTCCGCACCACTTCGGCTTTGTCCAAGGGGAGGTAGTATTCTCCTTCGGGCAAATTCTCTTTCAAGTTGTAGAGCAGAACATGCTCAAAGAACAAAACCGGGTTATCGTCCCGAATGGCAGATTTGAGCAATCCTTTGGCATTGTAGGGGGTGGAGCAAGCTACAATTTTGAGCCCAGGAACAGCTTGAAAATAAGCTTCCAGTCGCTGGGAATGTTCGGCTCCTAACTGACGACCCACCCCACCCGGACCCCGAATCACCATGGGAATCTTGAAGTTGCCGCCAGAGGTGTAGCGCAGCATTCCAGCATTGTTGGCAATCTGGTTAAAGGCGAGCAGCAAAAAGCCCATGTTCATGCCTTCGATAATTGGGCGCAACCCGGTCATCGCCGCTCCTATCGCCATGCCAGTGAAACTGTTTTCGGCGATCGGGGTATCCAGCAGGCGCAGTTCCCCATACTTCTTATACAAGTCCTTGGTGACTTTGTAGGAACCGCCATAGTGCCCCACATCTTCTCCCATCACGAGTACGGTGGGGTCTTTTGCCATTTCTTCATCAATCGCCTCACGCAGGGCGTTGAACATCAGCGTTTCTGCCATCGGGGTTCCTCAATTTAAGCCGTTTTCCATTTTATAGGCTGGGTTGATTCTGGGGAAAGTAGTGTAAAGATTACGTGTGAAGTCTCCGTAAGCCATGTCTGATTTTTAACCAACTGGTTGGGATTTTTATTGGTAACGGAGCGAACTTGCTGGCTAAAGGGAATATTCTATGCATCACGATAATAAGGGAAAACATCCTGAAAATGAATCAATCCATCAATTCAGGGCAAGGAACCAAATTTATTAGCTTACGGATCAAGCTTCTAATTGGTTTTACGGTTGTTATTGCTATTGTTTATACCAGTGCCTATCACTGATTCTATCAATTCGCTGTTAACCGGGCAGTGCAGCGCATCCGGGAAGATCTGGTTGGCACTCTAAAGGGAGCGATCGCAGGCATTGATGGCGATCAGTTTGAAGCCCTATCGAAGATAACTCTGCCCCCAGGACAGCATGAACCCCTAGATAACCCACTCTACACCGCCCATCAGAATTGGCTGTATCGAGTTTCCCTGGTTGAGAACCGTGCCAACCCCTTCACCTTTATCAGGGGGCAGAAACCCTATGAGGTACGCTGGATTGGGGATGTATCCCGTATCATTCGATCCCGCCCCAAAACGGCCTTTCAGGAATCCCATACTGTCGACCCAGCAAAGACTGACCTGTACCGGGGGTTGACTGAAATTGCAGTCCTTACCAACCCCTATACCGATGTATGGGGAACCTGGATTTCGGCCTTTGGTCCGATCAAAAATTCCCGAGGAAAGGTGGTCGGTGCCCTGGGGATTGACTTCAAAGCAGATTATGTTCTCGCTATCCAGCAAAGCATTCGCAATGTGATGTTCATTTCCTTTGTTTGTGTTTACGGTTCTCTGGCGACGTTGATTTACCTGGTTGCGGGAGTCGTCACCCGTCCTTTAAACAAGCTCCAGCTTGTAGCTAGACGAATTGGGCAGGGCGACTATGGGCCAGATCTTGCGGTTTTGAACCGGACGTTGTTTCCGGATGAAACGGACATTTTAGCGAGGGCATTTCAGGAAATGGTGAACAATATTCAGACGCGCGAACGTCAGTTAAAAGAAACCCGTACCGAGCGCGATCGCTTCTTTAACTACTCCATTGACCTGATGGCCATTTTCGATTCCGAGGGGGTGATTCAACAGGTCAACCCGGCCTGGGAAAACGTTTTAGGGTATAGCCCAGAGGTTCTGGAGGGTCGGCATCTGCTGCACTTTGTCCATCCCGATGACCGGGAGCTAACCCAACTGTATCGTTAGCAGCTTGCCTCTGAGTCACGTACAGCTAATTTTGAGCATCGCTGGCGATCAGCAGCAGGGGCTTACCACTGGTTGTCCTGGAACTGGGTAGCCATTCCGGCGGAAGACAAGAGCTATGGCTTTGCGCGGGATATCAGCGATCGCAAACAAGTCGAAGAGCAGCTTCTCTATAGTGCCTTCTATGACTCCCTTACCGACTTGCCAAACCGGGCATTTTTCATGGAACGCCTGCAAACAGCATTACATCGCGCCCAGCGAGAGGAAGGACCTCCCTTTGCCATCCTCTTTATTGACCTGGATCAGTTTAAGGTTGTGAACGATAGCCTGGGGCACCTGGCCGGAGATCAGTTGCTGACCCAGGTTGGCCTGCAACTGCGGCAGTGTATCCGGAGCCGTGACACCGTTGCCCGCTTGGGAGGTGACGAATTTGCCATGCTGCTGGAAAACATTCAGCACCCCGAAAACGCCATTCCCATTGCTGAACGAATTCAGGAAAAACTGAGTCAGCCCTTTTCACTCCATGAACAGGAACTTGTTACCAGTGCCAGCATTGGCATTGCTTTCAGTCATGACCAGACAACTGGACAGCCCTACGCAAGCCTGACAGACCTGCTGCGGGATGCGGACATTGCCATGTATCGGGCCAAGCAACAGGGTAAAGCCTGTTATGCCATCTTTGACAATCGCATGCATGACACCGTTCTCACCCGATTGCCATTGGAAATGGATTTGCGTCGAGCAATTGACCGTTCAGAACTGTTCCTCTGTTACCAGCCCATCCTTTCCCTGCAATCTGGAAAGCTGAAAGGGTTTGAGGCACTCCTGCGATGGACCCATCCCGTCAAGGGATTTATCTCTCCCGGTGATTTCATCCCCATTGCCGAAGAAACCGGATTAATTGTACCGATTGGCATCTGGGTACTTCAGACGGCCTGTCAGCAACTGCGCCAGTGGCAGTTGGAGAAGGTGGTTGGTGAGGATGTGAAAATCAGTGTCAACGTGGCAGGGCGACAGTTTGCTCAAAATGACCTGGTGGAGCAGATTCAACAAATTTTGCAAGCAGCCGATCTGCCACCTGAAAACCTGTGTATCGAAGTGACAGAAAGCGCGATCGCCGAAAATTTAAATGCTGTCATCGAAAAACTCAACGCCCTCAAGGCGATCGGCGTTCAGATTTCGATTGATGATTTTGGCACTGGGCACTCCTCCCTCTCCCGCCTCCAGAGCCTGCCAGTTCACACCATCAAAGTCGATCGTTCCTTCGTCCACAACATGGACCGGCGACAGCAGAACCGGGAGTTTGTCAGGGCGATCGTCAACTTTGCCCATAGCCTGGGAATGAACGTCGTTGCCGAAGGCATTGAAACAGTGGAGCAACAACTCATGCTGCAAGCCTTTTGTAGTGAATACGGTCAGGGTTACCTGTTTGCCCACCCCATGAAGAGGGAAGACGTTGTAAACTGGCTTCGTTCAGCCACACCTGACACCCCCGAAGCGCTTCACAAATAACCCATGCCCCCCTTGAACTTCTACATTGTAGATGTGTTTGCGGAAGAGAAATACGCCGGAAACCAACTGGCTGTTTTCACCGATGCAGGTACGCTTTCAACTGAGCAGATGCAGCGCCTTGCCAGGGAAACCAACTTCTCGGAAACCACGTTTATCCTCTCACCCACTCCTCGTGAGGGAGGGTACGACGTGCGGATCTTTACTCCAGGGAAAGAGCTTCCCTTTGCCGGACATCCCACCCTGGGAACGGCCTATATCTTGCAACAGGCATTGATTCAGCAACCGATAGAGACCGTAACCCTCAACCTCAAAGTCGGCCCCATTCCTGTCACGATTCTCTACCAAAACCAGCAGCCTGATGTGCTGTGGATGCGTCAGAATCCACCCGTGTTTGGAGAAGTTCTAACGGCGGAGGCTGTGGCTCCTGTTCTTCACTTGTCAATCGACGACATCGACCCACGCTTTCCCATTCAGGAAGTTTCGACGGGGGTACCTTTCCTCATCGTGCCCCTCAAGCGGCTGGCAGCCTTGCAACGGATTCAGGTGAATGTGGATCAAATGCTGGCCCTGGTTGAACCACTGGAGGCCAAAATGCTCTTCGTTTTCTGCCCAGAAGTGCGAAATGCCGCCAACCATTTCAGTGCTCGCATGTTTGCCCACGCGATCGGCATCCCTGAAGACCCGGCAACGGGAAGTGCCAGTGGTTGCTTTGCCGGGTATCTGGTAGAACACGGATATCTGGGCAGTTCTTCTATCGATGTCCGGGTAGAGCAGGGTTATGAAATTAATAGACCCTCCCTCCTGCTTTTGAAGGCAGAAAAAGTGGAAGAAACAATTGAAATTCGGGTGGGTGGAAAGGTAGTTATGGTTGCGCGGGGAGAGTTTGTTTAGGGATTTTAAAGAAAGTTGCGAAGGATTGTTTTTTTTATAGAAAGAGAACAAGTCTTCCAAGTAGGGTTTTGCATTCGTGTAAGAAGTTATATAGAGGCAGTAGCTCAAAAACCTGCTCTGCACCTCAAAAAACTCCTCTTTAGAAATCAATTTTTGTCACCGGAAATTGATTTCTAAAACTTAATAAATAGTGAAGGGATTACTAAATTGAGAGTGCTTGAAGTACTGATGAGGAAAGGGCTACTGGATTTATTAAGTAATTAATTTTTTCTTTAACCTGATCGAAATAAATGGGGTCCAAACCTGCGATCAGGGTGTTTAATATCGGGAACTCTACATACGGATCCTGTTTGGATTGTGAAAGGGTCTCCAGGACAATCTTTCAGGTTTCTTCCCAAATTCTCCCACTATTTGGGACTGCGATAGCAGCGAGGTTTGAGTTCCTTTGCTTTTCAAAGCTTAGAAATTTCTGTCCCTTGAATTATTTTTCTTGTGAGTCTTTGCTTTCAGAGAGGCAAGGATAGCAGCACTGATGTGCTTACCGCCTATGCAAAGACAGGGTTGAGGACGCGCAGACACTCACTGGTCGGTTTCCAGAAAAAGTTCACCTAATTTGGCAAAGAGTTCGAATGCAACAGGCTGATTGGATTGTTACCGAAACGACGGAAGACGGTTTTAACCCCGCACAACAGCACCACACAGAAACCGTCTTCACCTTAAGTAATGGCTATTTGGGAACCCGCGGTTCGTTTGAAGAAGGCTATCCGGGCGATCGCCCCTCGACGCTCATCCACGGCGTCTACGATAACGTGCCAATCGTCTTTACCGAGTTGGCCAACGCTCCTAACTGGCTCTCTCTCACAATCTTAATAGGGGGAGCCCGCTTTCGCCTTGACCAGGGCAAGGTTATGGCCTACAAACGCTGGCTGGATATGCAACGTGGCGTGCTAAGCCGCTACGTCCGCTGGCAAAGTCCTGCGGGGCAAACCTTTGAGTTTCGCTTTGACCGCTTTGCCAGCCTGGCCGATGAACATGTCCTGGCACTGCAATGTCAGATCACCTCTATCGACTATGCTGGACCGGTTGAAGTCCATACCAGTCTCAACGGCTACTCTGACAATCAAGGCTATCTGCACTGGGATGCCGTCAACCAGGGGGGAGCGGATCACTCCATCTGGCTGCACGTCCGCACGCGCCATAGCAAAATCGACCTGGGAATGGCTGCACGGCTGACCATTTCAGGAGTGGCCGCTGAACAAACTACACCAATAAGTTTTCAGGGTTATCCTACCCTGGTTACCCGGTTTTCCATTCAGCCAGAGCAAACGGCTTACCTGGAAAAGATTGTGACAGTCTACACCTCCCGTGATGTGCCCAATCCAGTTCTGATGGCCCAGGACAAGCTGGCAAACCTGCCTGGCTTTAATGTGCTTTATGCTGACCACGAAGCGGCCTGGGCAAAAGTCTGGGAAATTAGCGACATTGTGATTGAAGGGGACCTGAATGCGCAACTGGCCGTACGCTACAACCTGTTCCAACTGCTTTCGGTTGCGCCGCGTAACGACAGTCGGGTGAGTATCCCGGCCAAAACCCTCTCTGGCTTTGCCTACCGGGGGCATATTTTTTGGGACACGGAAATTTTTATTCTGCCCTGCCTGACCTATACGCAACCAGAACTGGCACGGAATCTGCTGACTTACCGCTACCATACCCTGGAGGGAGCACGCCGCAAAGCGAAAGCCCACGGGTATGAGGGAGCCATGTATGTTTGGGAGAGTGCCAATACAGGCGATGAGGTGACGCCAAGCTGGGTTCCAACTCCAACTGGGGAAAATCTGGTGCGCATCTGGTGTGGCGAAATTGAATTACACATCAGCACGGATGTGGCCTATGCCTCCTGGCACTACTGGCAGGCCACGGGTGACCATGACTGGATGCGGGACTGTGGTGCAGAAATGATTCTGGACACGGCAGTGTTTTGGGGCAGCCGCGTGGAGTGGAATGGCGATCGCCAACGCTACGAAATCAGCGATGTCATTGGCCCCGACGAGTACCACGAGCGGGTCAACAATAACGCCTTCACCAATATCATGATGCGCTGGCACCTGAGAACCGCTCTCAAGGTGTGGGACTGGCTCCAGAAAATGGATCGCGATCGGGCCGCCGAACTGCAACAAAGGCTTAACCTGACGAGCGATCGCCTGCAACACTGGGAAGAGATTATCCAGAAAATCTGGATTTCCCAGAACGCGAATGGACTGATTGAGCAATTTGAAGGATTTTTTGCTCTAGAAGACCTGAATCTGGAAGACTACGAGCCTCGAACCCGATCCATGCAATCAATTCTGGGTATTGAAGGAGCCAACAGTCGCCAGGTCTTGAAACAACCGGATGTGGTGATGTTGCTTTATCTGCTGCGGCGGGGAATCTTCAGCCAGCCCCATGAAGACAGCTACTCCTATGAAACACTGCAAGCCAACTGGGATTATTACGTTCCCCGCACCGACCATACCTACGGTTCGTCTTTAGGTCCCGCAGTCCATGCGATTATGGCGTGCGAACTCGACAAACCAGCCGAAGCTTACGAGCACTTTATGCGGGCCGCTCTGGTTGATCTGGCAGACGTGCGCGGCAATGCCCACGAAGGTATTCACGCCGCTTCGACAGGGGGCACCTGGCAGGCTGTTGTCTTCGGCTTTGCAGGTGTCCATCTGACCGAAAATGGACCTGTGGCAACCCCCCGTCTCCCAGAAAACTGGACTCGGCTCAAATTCCAATTTGTCTGGCAGGGACAGGTTTACAAATTTGATTTGAGGAACCCAAAAACTACGAAAAGTCAGCAACATGAAGACACAAAATCGACTTCCACTCTTCCACGGATCTTCCCTACCGCTGTTCCCCCCTCTACTCGGATTAGCAAATAGGGACACCTCCCCCAGCCCCTGATCTTAAAGGGAGCGATTTTCGATCTGGATGGCGTTTTGACTGACACATCGGAGTTTCACTACCTTAGCTGGAAACGGCTGGCCGACGAGGAAGGCATTCCCTTCGATCGCGCCGCGAACGAAGCTCTACGGGGAGTTTCTCGCCGAGACTCGTTGCTATTTCTGCTCAATGGGCGATCAGTGACCGACGAACAGTTTCAGGAGATGATGGCCCGCAAAAACGGCTACTACCTGAACTTTATCCGCACGATTACCCCCAAACATCTGCTCCCCGGTGTGTCTGAGCTACTGGATGAATTGCAAGCAGATGGAATCAAGGTAGCGGTAGGTTCTGCCAGCAAAAATGCCAGGGAAGTGATTGAGCGATTGGGAATTGTAAACCGGATCGATGCGATCGCCGACGGTCTCAACGTCACCCACTCCAAACCCGCACCCGATGTCTTTCTCCATGCCGCAGAACTGCTACATCTCAATCCTGCCGACTGTGTAGTGGTTGAAGACGCAGAATCGGGTATCGAAGCCGCTCTGAGAGCCGGAATGTGGGCCGTTGGGCTGGGCCCTGAAGAACGGGTAGGAGCAGCTCATGTCCTTCTTCCTAATTTGCAAGGAGCCCACTGGGCAGATCTGCAAAGTAAACTAACTGCCGTCGTCGGGGCAATTCCTGAATCTTCCCACACCGCACAGATGACACTGCAAAAACAGACGTGTTAATTTGTAGCCAATTTATCTGTAGCCAATTTATCGACCCATCTACCCACTCAGATCAGGCATCGCTGAGAAGCAGTATGAATCGAAACGAAGTTTCGAGCATCCAGCATCCATTTCATACCCGGATTCAGCAATGCCCCCAGATCAAGACTATTTGGCTATTCTGCCAGCCAATGCTGGCCTCTCCCCCCTTCACTTTTCTCTGTTGCCTGTTGCCTTCTCTGGACGCTCGTGAATCTTAAACACCAACTTGAAGAACACCTCGCCCACATCGCCAGAGAACGCGATCCCTATCTGGCCACGGAAGGGCATTTTTATGTGCAGCAATATATTCGTCACCAGTTCCAACGATGGGGCACGGTCGAAACCTGGGAGTTCAAAATCAAAGCACGGACTCATACCAACTTGATTTTGAATTTGCCTGCTCAACCAGGACGGGAAAATAAACCGCCCATTTTGATTGGTGCCCATTACGATGCGGTGCCGGGAACACCGGGAGCCGATGATAACGCTAGTGGAGTAGCGGTCCTGCTGGAACTGGCGCGATCGCTCTCGGCCCAACCCGCCCGCTACCCGGTACAGTTGATTGCCTTTGATCTGGAAGAGTACGGGTTACTGGGCAGTGCCCATTATGCTGAGGCATTAGTGCAGCAGAAAGAACCTGTACGCCTTATGCTTTCCCTGGAAATGTTGGGCTATTGCAGCCAGGAGCCCAATTCCCAAAACTACCCACCCGGTCTTCAGTACTTTTATCCTAATCAGGGTAACTTCATTGGGCTGATTGGTAACCTGGGAACTATCCCTGACATGATTCGCCTTTGCGGTTCCATCCACGAAGCCGGTGTTCCCAGTTGCTGGTTACCTGCTGGAAAGCGGGGCCTGATCGTGCAGGCGACGCGCTTAAGTGACCATGCTCCCTTCTGGGATCGGGGCTACCGGGCCATTATGATCACCGATACGGCTTTCATGCGGAATCCCCACTATCACCAGCCGAGCGATCGCATCGAAACGCTTAACCTCGACTTCCTGACAGGCATTTGCCAGGGACTGGCGATTGGGCTTCGCCACCTCTAGTTTTGCCTGTTACCTGCTACACACTGTGCTGTTGAACTCAAGTTAACATCAGAGTCATCACAGCACCAAACCGGGTCTTTATGGACTTTCATCCTCCCTCACCGTCTGATTCACTCGAAAACCTGCCTCGGGAAATCAGAGTTGGCCAACTGCGCGATTTGATTGACGCCCTCAATATTGCTGATGAGATCGCCAGTAAGGGATATCTGATTACCAGTTCCGAGCTTGCGGACCTGATGGATATCAACGCCAGTGCTGTTACCAGTCGCGGCGATAACTGGGTCTGGCGTAATTGGGTCGTCTCCCGCGTTCGGCGAGAAGGAAACCAGATCCTCTGGCAGTTGGAACGGGTAGACTGAACGCAACCCTCTCCATCAGAGCACGGTTTGTTCCGCAAGGGGAATGGGCATTAGGGATTTTGTTTTAGATGAAAGAGTATCTTACGCTACTCTTTCACCGGCAAGCCCGGAGAACCAGCATCATAGACTTCTAAATTGACGCAGTGGGGGAGAAAACGGCCATGCAGTCCAGCAATCAGGTTTGCGATCGCCATTTCTGCCATCTTTCGCCGCGTTTGCACACTGGCACTGCCAATGTGGGGAGTAATGATCAGGTTATCCAGGGTTAACAGGGGACTATCCATAGGGATGGGTTCTGGTTCGGTTACATCCAGGGCAGCCCTGGCAATTTGACCCTGACTCAAAGCTCGATAGAGTGCATTCGGGTCAATGATTGGGCCACGGGCAGTGTTGATCAGAATCGCTGAGGATTTCATCTGCTCAAACTGGGTATCACTGAACAAATGGTGCGTATCCTCAGACAGGGGAGTGTGAATGGTGATGAAGTCGGATTCTTGCAGGAGGCGATCGAAGGATACGCACTCCACACCTAAAGACTGCTCCAGTTCCAGATTACAGCGAGTGCGGCTGTGATACAGAATGCGCATGTCAAACCCTTTTGCCCGCTGTGCCACAGCCTGACCGATGCGCCCCATGCCGATGATTCCCAAAGTGGCACCCGATACATTCGGTCCCAGCAGGAGATCGGGCTCCCAGGTTTTCCACTGCCCGGAGCGAGTAAAGCGATCGCCCTCCACCACCCGCCGCGCCGCCGCCATCAGCAACGCCCAGGTCAGGTCAGCCGTGGCATCAGTTAACACTCCGGGGGTGTGGCCCACTGGAATTTTTCGGGCAGTTGCGACTGGAATGTCGATATTGTCGTAGCCCACAGCCATCTGGCTAATGACCTTGAGGGAAGTTGCCGCTTCAATCAGGGGGCGATCAATGGGGTCTGTAAGCAAACACAGCAGCCCATCTACGGTTTTGATCCTTTCTAACAACCACTCACGGGGGGGTGGTTGCCGTTCCGGCCAGACTTCAACAGTGGCGATCGCTTCAAGTTTGTCTAGCTCAACCGGCAGTCGGCGAGTAATTAGAACATGGAATGGGGGCATGGTAGTCCAGGTAATAAAAATTCCCTGTCAGCAAATGTTAATTTTAATGACAGAAGGTCGTTAAACTCTGTTAGAACATGCGCGTACTTCAGTCCTTAGTTGTATTCTTCACCACCTTAATCCTGCTGACCAGCCATTTTTCTCTCCCTGTCTTCGCTGCCAGTTCTTCTCTCATCCGTGCCTATGACGATATAGAAATCACCAGCAAAGACTTCGCTGGACAAAGCCTGATCAAAGCAGAATTTGGCAATGCTGATTTAACGAATGCTAATTTCAAGAATGCCAATCTTCGCGGTGCCGTATTTAACGGGACCAATCTGACTCAGGCAAATTTGCAAAACGCGGACTTTAGTGATGGCATTGCCTACATCGCCAACTTTTCAGACGCCGATTTAAGCGGTGCCATTTTTGATTCAGCAATGCTCCTGAAGTCAGATTTCAAAGGGGCCAGGGTGACTGGCACAGACTTCAGCAATGCTGCTCTGGACAAGGAGCAGGTACTGGAATTGTGCAAGACAGCCAGTGGGGTGAACCCTAAGACCGGGGTTGATACCAGAGAATCGTTGGGGTGTTTGTAGGTAGTTGCCCGTCGCCTGGTCTCACCGCGGCAAGACCTCTTTTAACGCTGCCACCAACTTGTCTACATTTTCTGGGCGGCTGTTGTAACCCATCAAACCGACTCGCCAGACTTTTCCAGCGAGTTCGCCCAGGCCGCCACCGATTTCAATGTTGTATTCGGTCAGCAGTTTGCGGGCGATCGCTTTGCCATCTATCCCTTCTGGAATTCGAACGGTGGTTAAGGTGGGCAGGCGGAATTCTGGCTCAACATGGAGTGTGAGTCCAATCTCTTCCAGCCATTGCCAGAGGTATTCGGCATTTTTTTGATGCCGCTGCCAGCAGTTTTCCAGCCCTTCTTCTGCAATCAGGCGCAGGGCTTCGCGCAGGGCGTAATAGAGGTTAATCGGAGCAGTGTGGTGGTAGACTCGTTCGGCTCCCCAATATTTGCTGAGCAAAACCATATCGAGATACCAGTTAGACACCTTTGAGGGGCGTTTTTGGAGCTTCTCCATTGCCCGCGGGCTCATGGTGAAGGGGGAAGCACCGGGTGGGCAACCCAATCCTTTCTGGCTACAGCTATAGGCCAGGTCAACCCCCCAAGCATCCAGAAACAGGGGGACACCACCCAGACTGGTGACAGTATCAATCAACAGTAGGCAGCCAAATTCCCGGCATAGCTCACTGACTCCTTCCAGGGGTTGCCGGGCTCCGGTTGAGGTTTCGGCATGCACCAGAGCCAGAATCGCAGGACGATGGGTTTCCAGGGCAGTCCGCAGTTCTCCCAGCGAAAAGACTTGACCCCAGGGTTTGGTGATGGTGCGCACGTCGGCGCCATAGCGTCCAGCCATATCCACCAGGCGATTGCCAAAGTAACCCATGACACCGATTAGAACAACATCCCCCGGCTCAACAGCGTTGGCGATCGTGGCTTCCATGGCAGCGGAACCCGTACCGCTGACGGCGATCGTCATTGGGTTTTCGGTCTGCCAGACGTAGCGGAGCAGGGATTGAATCTCATCCATCAGGGCCAGAAAAGCTGGATCGAGGTGGCCCACGGGGGGAGTATCCATTGCCTGGAGGATGGCGGGGTGGGCGTTGGAGGGTCCGGGTCCCAGCAAGAGCCGGTCAGGAAGGTTGAGGGGTGCGAGTTGGAGTCGCTGGCTATTATTGATTGAAAGCGTTTGGGTCATGAGCTATTCCATGTCTGCGGAAAAAGGTCTATGGTCTAATTTAGACCAATGGTAAGGTAAACCAGAACTTTGACCCTTTTCCGGGTTGGCTGATGACGCCAATCTGCCCACCATGAGCAGTGATAATCTGACGGCAACGGTACAGACTTGAGCCAATTCCAGTGCGGTTGGGGTTATCCAGACTGCGGACGTAGGGCTTGAAGAGGCGATCGCACTGTTCCCGGCTCATACCAACACCCGTATCCTCAACGGTAATGTAAAGAATTTTGGAGTTTGAATCGGAGGCTGGCAGGGGGATAGGTGGAGGCGAATTCGCGTCAACGACTTCTGCGTGAAGGGCGATCGCCACGCCAGGCAAATTATGCTTCACCGCATTCGACAACAAACTTTCCAGCACCTGCCGAAGCTCGTTGGGATCTGCAAAAACGGTTGGCAGATCATTAGTAATTTGATTGGTCAGCACAGCCTTGCTCTGGTTTAGCAGGGGTTCAACCGTAGTGAGTGCCGCCCACAGCACTTGACTGAAGCAGATGGGCTGCCGCTCCAGATGAAGTTTAGGCTCATCGGTAGACTGGTCGTCACGCAGAACATTGAGCAGCCGCAGTTGATCCTCACTGCTCTGAATCATGCAATCCAGCACGAAGCGAGAAATCGAAACCGTTTCACAGTCGCAACACTTGCCCCGCAGACGGTTCAAGACCATCAGCATCCCCTGAACAGGAGTGCGCAGATCATGGGAAACGGCGTGCAGCAACAAATCCTTGACCTGATTCAGGTTTTGCAACTCCTGCATCCGCTGTTGCAATTCGGCCGTTCGTTCCTCTACCTGGCGTTCCAGACTGGCTGCCAGGGTTTGCACCTGGCGATAGTACTGTCCCTGCTGAATGGCAATCTCAACCCCTGTTGCCAGTTGCTCCAGCAGTTCAATTTCAAAGGGCTGCCATTCTCGCGGTCCAGAACACTGGTTGGCAATCAAAACTCCAAACATGCGGTCCTTCAGCATTAAAGAAACACTGACCAGGGCTCGAACTTTACCTTGCTCGTAGCATTCGCGCAGAAAAGGGGTTTCTTCGATCGCACTCGTATCATTCACCACCCGAATCCGGCTGGACTGAATTCGAGTTTTGAACTCCAATACCTTCTCATCGGTCACTTCCCAACCCAGGATTGAACCCCACTGGGGATCAACGGATTCCGATACGGCCTGGCAGCCGCCTGCTTCATCAAAATAGCTAATGAAAACCCGGTCCGCTTTCAAAAACCCCCGGACTTCATCGACGGTCGTTTGCAAAATCTCTTCTAGCTTCAACGAACTCCGAATGCGAGACGCCATTTCTGCCAGCAACCGTTCTCGATTTGCGGCCCAGAGGAGTTTCTCTTCGGCTTGTTTGCGATCGGTAATGTCATAGGCGGTTGCAATGCCAGCTGGTTTTCCCTCGTACAGAATCACACCAGCCGTAAAATCTACCCAGCGTTCCTGGCCCGACTTGGTCAGAATCTTAATCTCATAACGGGAAGGAGCAGCTTCCCCCCGCTGCCGGGCCAGTCCCCTTTGCTGCACCAGTTCCCGAAACTCCGGGTGAGCCAGATTCCAGAAATCGATTGACAGGATTTCATCCCGGCTGTAACCCGTAATTCGTTCCGTTGCCGGGTTTACATAACGCAAGCGGGTACCCTGATAGACCAGAACAGCACAGGCAGCGGTTTCGGCAATGACCCGGAAGCGGGCCTCACTCTGCTGCAATGCCTCCTCTGCCTGTTTGCGATTGGTAATATCTTCAAACATTAATCCCAGACATTGATTAGGCAGGGGAAATGCTTTAGTGGCGTAAATGCCCTCAGGCATAACCTCGTCACCATAACGAATTTCTCCTAGATCCCGCTCTTTACCAGAGCGAATCACACTGGCATAGATGCCCGGAAAAGCACTTTCCATCAAACTGGGAAACACTTCCTCCATGCGTTGCCCAATCAAGTCTCGTGGACAGGCTCTAATTTGCAGGATTTGGCGGGCAGCCGGGTTAATGTCCACTAACCGGAAGCTGTGCACGTCGTGCAGGTCTTGCAAATGCCAGACAATCAGTCCAATCTGCATATTCTGGACAATGTTGGCATAGAGGCGAATGCTTTCCTCGGCCCGCTTGAGCTCGCTGATGTCTTCAACCATACCAATGGTGAACCGGGGGTTGCCTGCCTCATCCCGCACCAGGGAGTTGGTCAGGCGGACCCAAATCGTTTCCCCGTCTTTACGGATGTGGCGTTTTTCCAACTGGTAAGCATTGCGCTGCCCGGCACTCATTTCCTGAAACAGTTCAACATCGGCAGCCAGGTCTTCCGGATGGGTGAAGTCGGCAAAGTTCATGCGACTCAGCTCCTCCTGGTTATAGCCCAGCATGCGCTGGAGAGCCGGGTTGCTTTTGACAACTCGCCCATCCAGGTCATCAAGCCCAATTCCAATCGCCGCTCCTTCAAACATTCCCCGCAGTTGCTCTTCATTGGCACGCAACCGTTCCTCCACTTGCTGCCGCTCAGTCACAACCGTTGCAAGAACCAGGGCGGTTGCTGTGATGATGCCTACAAATGCCTGTAGCAGAAAAATGGCTTCCCAGACATTGCCATCGGTTTCGGTGATAAAAGGACCGTTACCCCGCACGGTTCCTAAGATTGCGTCACTGGAGATAATCGAACTTCCTAGAACAGTACCTCGTTGCCCCAGCCGTAGAGCCGCCCAGATGATGAAGGGGAAGGGTAAGTACTCTAGTGGGTAATGGGCAATTCTGGTATCAGAAGAGGATTGAAAAACCGCCCAACTAACAGCAAGGAGTACAATCAACCAGATCAAACTTTCGATCGCCCGCTGCCGAAATCTGAGATTTTGCTGCCATTGGGTTAGCAGCGATCGCCAGGACCATCGTTCTGGATAGGACTTACCAAGCCAGGTTAACAGAAGAGGCGTAATCACCAGAATTCCGATCCCGTCTCCCAGCCAGATTGTTCCCCAGTGCAGCCCAAAGTTTTGCCAGGGAATCATTCCTGTCAGGCAGGCATTGAGTGTGCTGATCGTGGCGTTGACTACGGGAGAAAGAACAACCGCAAAGACAATGAACCCCAGCACATCCCGTAAGCTGATGAAAGACAGGCGAAATTTAATCCGGTGGAGTAGCTCATCTGCTGCGATCGCTCCCAGGGTTTGCCCGGTTGCCATAACCCCTGCCGATACCCAGGCCACCTGCAACGACAGGTCAAACAGCAGCATTCCCAGGGCTACCCCCACCCATTGCCTGCGCCCAAACAGTAACAGTGCCGCTAAAGCAACTCCCGCTGGAGGCCAAACCGGAGACGCAGCTGCCCCAAAATCCAACAAATCATCCGCAATTCTGGCAGACAAAAAACAAATCAGAGCGATCACACCAGCGGTCAGAATGGAATGTCGAGAAACTTCTGAATTCAATTCCATAGGACATAAATCCGACACGCAACCAATGGCGCTTTCCCTGGACCTAAAAATTGCATGGTGATCGCTCAGCTATCAACCTACTGTTCCTATCACCAGCTTGGCGATTTGCTCACTTCCCTGCTTCCCCCAATTGGATGACCACTCAGCATCCAATTAACCAATCAATTTTGGTAGAGGAGTAGAGGGTATAGCGGTAGTCATTGTAGTTGGGACGGGGTACAGGGGTGAAACCCCTGGCTGGGGGCGAAGCCCCCACTGCTGTACTAATTCCAGTGTCCG
>JAIMBL010000049.1 GCA_023511615.1 Leptolyngbyaceae cyanobacterium HOT.MB2.61 | reverse complement strand
TCATGGAGAATGGAATTATCGAATTGTACCCCGCAAGACGGCTTAGTTAATCAAGTTATTTTTGTATGCATCCTTACGGGATTATATGGAATACATCAGTAGAAATTTACCATCTTCAATCCAGGAAGGTCAATAACCCACTTAGGCGACTAATAAAGTGTTGGTTGTTGGTTGTTGTTGGTTGTTGCCAGGGAGGGGTGAGGAGTGATCAAACGCTTCCATTGCAGGAGTGGTGAGTAGAATGAGGGTACTATCTTTACCCGATTGGCTGGCAAAGGAATGTTTGGATGTTTAACACACTGCCGCTGAGGGCGATCGCATTTCAGTTCATCTTTTTGTTGGTAGCGATCGCGATAGAAGGGCTGATTCTCTATCGGTTCTTGAGTATTGAACATAAAACCAGCATGCAGTACTCAGCTACGGTAAATCTGCTTTCGACCTTTGTGGGCTGGCTCGTTTTCTTTGCCGTTCAACCGTTCATTCCGATCAATGTAAAACTTGAACTCATTAGTTACTTCTTCTTTGAAAGGTTCTACACAAACTTCTGGCAATCAGGTGTTGCCCCCAATTTAGTATTGGCCCTTCTGGGTATCTTTATGGGTACTTTTTTGATTGAGTTAAAGGGATTAGAGTTATTGGAATTTGCTCTGGGAAAAAATGAGAAAAAAGCCAAGGAAGAGATTGAAAAAGTAGGTAGATTTCGAGGCAGAAAGAATCGGGTGATTGGTATTAAAACCAATGATAAAACCTATGCTCTTCTAGTTGCTAATGCCTGTAGTTTTAGCGTTATCCTAATACTTCTGCTGGCTCGTTTCTTAGACCAAACTCGCTTCTCAGTTCTGTAAAATGGGCAGCATTACCACTCCTGTTCTATTATCACAGCTAATTCCTGGTTTAGAAATCTCCCAGATACTCCTCTGGCTTGCCATTCTTGCCCCTGTTGCACTACTTCTGATAATTGCGGTTACTTCAGTCTTTGCCTTTGACGTCGCCAAAAAGATTGTTTCGACCATCAACGAAATATTTCAGCAGATCAAAAATGTACTGACGCCGCCCAAGGACAAATGGGATTCCTGGCAGGTATTGATTTGGATCAGTGTGTTCTCCTGGGTCACTTCAATGTTGCCCCAGAATCGGATTATCCATAGTTTTATTGCTACCGTAGGTTGGCTATTTCTGATACCAGGTGTTCACTGGTTCATGCATGAAGAAAATCTGCAAGCAGCACCCGACCTTAAAATCAATGTCAAGAAAAGTTTGACGATCAATAATTTTTACTTTGCTCCCTGGATTACAGGTGCCTTGGTTTGCATATTTTTATTCGGTAGCTTAACTGGAGGCCCCATTTCGGTTGCCCTGGTGTGCTGGCCTCCTCTTTCAACCATCATTGCCATTCTTCCAAAATTCATCAAACTGGGACCCAAGTATGCCATTCCTGAAAAGCCAGAAGATCGTCAGCAAATCATTCTGCTAATTCTCAGTAACTTGTTGTTAAGCTGCTGGATTGGGCTTTACTTTTCAACCCAGGATTGGCTTGAACAATACCCCAGCATTCTGTCCAGTGATTTAAGCAGAAGTGCAGTAGTAGTGGATCTCAACCCCAGAGATAAACCCCCTCCACGGGGAGTAACCTTGCTGGATCGAATGGGAGAGGTGATCAAAGAACAGTTGCAGAGGCGATCCTGGTCTCAAGTAGAGCGCTGGCTGTTTGAGCTTGATCAGCGCATGCCAGAGATTCGCCAGGAGGTGTTCAACCAACTTCCTGAGTTAGAAGAGAACAGGCTATGGGAGTTGGAGGCACGTCCGGTGCCGGGGATGGAATATGCATTGCAGTTGTTCGCAGTGTGGTTGGGGCCAACACCCGATGGAGCTGGATACTATCTGACCAAGACTTGCGTAATTAGCAAAACGCCTGGTAAGCAGGTTTCACCTAATGAAACCGCCCCACCTTCTGCAACCGCCGGGCTGGCCCAGGTTGAATGCGGAAACGTGAATGGACCATTCCCCGGACGCCCCGACTACTCGCGTATACAAATTGATCCAGACATGGTACCGAAACCAGAGCCAGACTCTACACCTGCGCCCGAAGCGGAATCCCAAACCCCACCCCCAACTGAACCCGAATCCAATCGGGGGAATAAGAGGTGGTAGTTGAGCATTATGATGAATTTGGCGAATTTTTAGGGCAGATGCATGAATCCTAGTAGAACTCTAGTCATCACCACCAACGTGTTCCGGGAGGTGATTCGCGATCGCGTCCTTTACCTGGTTGGGCTGTTTGCCATCTTTTTGGGGATCTGTGTCCGCCTGCTGCCGGAGGTTGCTGCCGCTACCGAGGACAAAATCATTCTGGATGTGGGCCTGGCAGCGATGAGCCTGTTGGGTCTGGTCATTGCTGTTTTTGTGGGTACCGGGCTGGTCAACAAGGAAATTGAAAAACGAACTGTGCTGGTTCTGATTGCCAAGCCCATCAGCCGGGCGGAATTTATTGTGGGTAAGCATTTGGGGCTATCCGCAGTCCTGGCAGTCCTGATTGCAGCAATGACAGCCATTTACCTGGGAATTTTATCGTTCAGTCGGATTCCGCACCCAACGGGTAGCATTCTGGTGTCGGCTCTCTATTTGTTTTTTCAGTTGTCTTTGATTACTGCTGTGGCGATCGCCTTTGGAGTGTTTACCAGTTCCCTGCTGGCAACTCTGCTGACCTTTGCCGTTTACCTGATGGGGAACTTTACCCGCGACCTGGTCACGCTGGGCACACTGAGCAAAAATCCTACCATTGAAAACCTCACTAAAGGGCTTTACCTGGTACTGCCTGACCTGGCCCGACTCGATCTCAAAAACCAGGCGGTCTACGGCCAAATTCCCAACATTAACACGCTGCTGGCCAATGCGGGCTATGGGCTGCTCTACATTGTGTTGCTACTGGCGATCGCCACCCTGATCTTCTCCCTGCGAGAGTTTTGAAATTTCCACCTTAGCTTCCTGAAGAGATTGGAGTAGAACGAAAGGATGAGAAAGAGGTAGAACATCTCCAGACGGGGAACCCTTAAAGAGGGGATTGCCAACCTCTGGTTAGGAATACAGGTATTATGAAAAATCTAGACCGTAGCAAGAATCAAGTCAGCACAACTCAGGCTCATTCTTACAATATGGCTCAAAAGCTGCAAGAGTTGGAAAGCTATAAGCAACAAGCAGATCAGCTATGGCAACAATATTTGAATGCGGAAGACGAAAAAGAGAGGTACAAAAAAGAAGCTGAGCAAGTATCTGCGATTGTTCAGACCAAGCAGAAAGAGAATCAAAACCTGCTCCAGCGTTTGCTAAATGCCATCAAATCCCGAAACTCCATGCGAGGCAAACTGGGGAACATGACAGCTCAGCGCAATCGAGCACTGCGGCAGGTAGAGAGGTTGACTGCCCAAAACCGAGAAGTCATGCTGCAATTAAAAACAACAACCGACAAGCTGGGTGAAGCTTATCAGCAAGTCGGTGCCCTGCAAGCAGAGTACGATCAGGATATGCTGGAACTGGCTGGAGCATATCAGGAAATGACCTGGGAACAGCGAGCCACTCTACCTACTAAACTACGTCAACTGCTAGACCAGCTTGAGCGCGAGTAAACAGGGGGTGGGCAATGAGAAGTCGGGCAGATCGAAACCGAGATTTTGAGCAAACAAAGGAAACCTTATTTGAGGCTGGGGTATCTGTCCTAAAAGCGGCTCAGGCTCATGAAGAAATGTTTCATACTTCGTTGGAAGCTCTTACAGAAGCTATTGAAGGTCAATCCCTACTGCCAGCGGGGACAGAAGGTGTTGAAGCTCCTGGTGAAATGAGTCCCGAACCCATTCGGGCAAAGCTATTGGTAGCACAGCAAAAAGCCTTGAAGGAAGAGAATGTGGATGCCTATCTACAAATTGGCGAAAAACTAAAACTCCTGAAAGAACTGGAAGTTATCGATGTTGAACTAGAGGCACGTAAGTTAGAAGCACACATCAGAATTGCGAATGCTCGCCAGCAGCTCACCCAACTTGGTGATAGTGATAGCTCTTCAACTTCCCAGCCATGGACGGAAGAAACTCTCAAAGCAAAGTTTAAAACTCTCAAGAATCTCTACGATGAACTAGGAATCAAAGCCAAATCCTGGAAAGAAGCCGCAAAGCAAGCCAACCAGAGGACATCGACTTAAGAGCAATGCCTTTGCTTCCAGAACAATTAGCTATTCTGTTGGTTAACTGTAACTTTTGATCAATTTCTTGACTGCGCGCAGATGTTCGCGGGCGATCGCAGCAGAGCCAGGGCCATTTCCTGGCTCGATAATAATGTCGCCGACGGTTTCCAGGGCCCGTTCATTGATGGAATCAATCAACATCTCTGGCATGGTCAGGTTCTCTTCAGCAATCTTTTTGATCAAGCCTGCCGGGTTGTTCTGCTCCACAATCGCTCGCAGCACCTGAAATTCATACTCCGGCAACTGCTCAATCAGCTCATCCCACCCATCTGAAAGTTCAGGAGTCGGCTTCTCAGATTTAGCGGATTCAGAAGCTGGCTTTCCAGGTTTGGTGGGTTCAGGGACTGGGGGGGAAGCCTGGGCAACCGCCTGAATTGAAGAGCTGACAGTGGTAGACACCATCGGGCGAGAGCTTGTCTCCTGAGACGCATTACCGTTACCAGAAGTCCCGTTCGTCCCAGGGGTGGACTGCTTAGAGTTACCATTTTTTTCGACGAGCGATCGCGCAGGGTAAACAGGGCGCTCCTTCAATGCCTGATGCTGGGAGTTTAGCACGGCTAGTTGTTGTTCCAGTTCCTCCTTTTGCTGACGGCGATCGCTGACCTGAATCTCCAATCGGCGCAGTTCCTCCTGATGGGCACTGACCTGGGTCTGGAGTTGCTTCAGTGCCGTTTGGAGGGGATTCGTCTCCCGATCTAACTCCTTCCTCCTGACCTCTGCCTGTGCCAGATATTGATCCAGTTCCTTCTGGTACTGTTTCAGGTCATTCACATCTTTCTGAAGGGTCACAGCTTCTGCTGCTAACTGTTGTTTTTGCTGCTGCAAATCAGCCAGTTCCTGGGACAGATTGTCTCGTGTCTGACGTTGCTGGTTGATCTGGGTCTGCAACTGACTCAGTTCTGCCTGAAGCGACTTGAGATTGGCTTCGATCTTGCGTTTCGCTGACGCCGCCTCAACCAATACCTGGTTTAACTCGGTTTCTACTGGAACAGCCTGCTTTGGAGAAACTTCAGCCTTAGACAGCATTTGAATTTCCGTGGGAAGTTCGTAAGGCTTCACCTCAATCGTTGGTTCCCGCTTCATCGGAACCGAAAGATCCCAACTGATCGGTTTCCTAGCAGCCAGAGCAGGGGCAGGGGGAAGTTGAGGTGGAATGGCCTGAGCCTGAATCGGCTTGAATTCCAGCGCAAGCTGCTCCCTCTCGGCCACTAGGTTCACGTAAGCCTTGTAGGTTTCTGCTTGCTGCTTTCGCAAAGTTCGAATGTAGCTTTTGAGGTGGGCCATCCTGGCAGTAACCTTGCGCTGCTGCTGGCGATCAACCAGAGCAGCGGCAATCACCGCCGCGGGCAGGGTAGTCAAACCTGAGACAAGTGCTCTGTTGGGATTACGGTCTGCTGCCCAGCTAATGCCAAAGCTAATGCCAAAGGCAACAAACCCTAGGAGAAGCCGATTTCTTAGCATGGTGGATGTTCAATAGAGGAGGCATCCAGAAATTTCATCAAAACGTACTATTGGGAACCATTCTGCTGGAATGTCTCTTCATAGTACGCTCTCTATAAAAGAATGGCTTAATGGTAGGTTAACTGCGGAATTTTGTCGCTTTAAATTCGTTAGAATCGTCTTCCCAACAAAATGGCTTTTGAACATGAATTGCTTTTATTTAAGCCATTCTCCGGATTACCCCTGCCCCCATTTCCTTTACGCGGCTCTCCTAAGAGTTTGGTGATAAGCGACGCTTATCATCAAAGCAAAATCAATATTTCAGGGATTTTGTTTGAGATGAAAGAGTAGCGTAAGCTACTCTTCCACCGGCAAGCCGGGAGAACCCTTTACGCTGGTAGGGTTCAAATTTTAATGATTGTTGCGATTGGGAATGATAGCAAGTAGCGCCACTCATCATTACCTCTTAAGGTCTACCTCATACTGAAGTTAATTTTCTGTAATTGAGAGATAGTCTATTCAGACTTTGTCGTAAAGGACTGTAAGAGTTCTATTGATGAGACGCACAGTTGTTTTAAGACGGATTGGCGTGTACGTGTCTGGTAGCATTCTCACGATTGTGGCATTACTGGCGATCGCCGCGCTCACTCCACGCAAATGGGGCAATCTGCGCCGCAGTGAAGACTGCGATCTTAAAATTTATGTCTCCGGTGGCCTCATGCACACCAACCTCATTGTTCCAGTTCAAACGGTTGTGTTTGATTGGGAAAAGTACCTGGATCTGGAGGAGATTGGCAATCGTCCCGCCGATGATTACCGCTATCTCCAATTTGGCTGGGGCGATCGCATCTTCTACATGGAAACCCCCTCCTGGGCCGAAATGAGCATTCCCAGCGCACTCAGAGCCCTGTTTCTGCAGAACCCCTCCGCGATGTTTGTCAAAGGGCACTCCACGATCCCTCGCTATCCAGGAGAGGAACTCAAATGTATCAGTCTGGGGCACGACGATTACCTGGCCATGATGCAATTCATCGAATCCTCCTTTCAAGCCGACTCCCAGGGACGAAAGCTACGCTTGGGCAGCGGCCAAGACGGGGAAAGCGGATTTTACGCTGCCAAAGACAAATATTCAATGTTCAAAACCTGTAACTCCTGGACTGCCGATGCCCTTCGGGCTGCCAATGTTAACACCCCCCTCTGGGGTGGGCTGGCTCCCGCTGTCATGTTCCACCTGCGTAACGGCTGTAGCTGTCAGGAGGAAGGATGGTAGGGGGGTGAGGAGCAGTTCTTAAGTGTTATAGCTATAGCCATCAGGCTATAGACAGGGTGCAGGGGTGGAACCCCTGGCTGGGGGCGCAGCCCCCACCCCCCTTGAACCCAGTGTCCTAAGCAACCTGGCGACAGCTATAGTTGTTGGTTGTTAGACAGGGTGAGGGGGGTAGTAGACGTAGGTGGTGAAGGGGATAGTTTTCTTAAAAATGCCCTTTCAGCGATCCTCAGAACCGTCTATTCTACTCAATACGGAATGAATGAGTAAGAGATGCAGTTTTCAAAAATTTTGATTGCGAACCGTGGAGAAATCGCCCTGAGAATTCTCCGCACCTGTGAGGAGATGGGGATCGCGACTGTTGCCGTTCACTCAACCATTGACCGCCATTCCCTTCATGTGCAACTGGCAGACGAGGCGGTTTGTATTGGTGAACCCCCCAGTAGTAAAAGCTACCTGAATATCCCAAATATCATTGCTGCTGCCCTGACCCGCAATGCGACAGCGATCCATCCAGGCTACGGCTTTCTAGCAGAAAACGCCCGTTTTGCTGAGATTTGTGCCGACCACCAGATTGCTTTTATCGGTCCCTCCCCCGATGCGATTCGAGCCATGGGTGATAAATCCACTGCTAAAAAAACGATGCAGCAGGTTGGGGTTCCTACTGTGCCAGGAAGTGCCGGATTGCTGACGGATGAAGCAGAAGCACGGGCGATCGCTCGCAAAATCGGATACCCCGTCATTATCAAAGCAACGGCAGGCGGCGGTGGGCGTGGTATGCGTCTGGTACAGGAAGAAGCCGATTTGAGCAAGCTCTTCGCCGCAGCTCAGGGAGAAGCGGAAGCGGCCTTCGGCAATCCTGGTGTTTATCTGGAAAAGTTTGTTCGGAAGCCCCGCCACATTGAGTTTCAAATTCTCGCCGACAGCTATGGAAATATAATTCACCTGGGCGAACGGGAATGTTCAATCCAGCGGCGTCACCAAAAGTTGCTGGAAGAGGCTCCCAGCCCAGCCTTAACCCCAATTCTGCGAGAGAAAATGGGGGCGGCAGCCGTCCTGGCAGCTAAGGCGATTAATTACGTCGGTGCGGGGACGGTGGAATTCCTGTTAGATCAGTCTGGTGAGTTCTATTTCATGGAAATGAACACCCGCATCCAGGTTGAACATCCAGTAACCGAAATGATTACGGGACTCGATCTGATTGCGGAACAAATTCGCATTGCTCAGGGAGAACCCCTCAGTTTGACCCAGAAGGAGGTCATGTTACGGGGACACGCAATCGAATGTCGTATTAATGCCGAAGACCCGGACCACAACTTCCGACCCAACCCAGGGCGCATCAGTGGCTACCTCCCACCCAGCGGACCCGGTGTGCGGATGGACTCCCATGTCTACACTGACTACGAAATTCCCCCCTACTACGATTCCTTAATTGGCAAACTGATCGTCTGGGGTAGCGATCGCCCCGCCGCCATTCGTCGCATGCGTCGCGCTCTGCGTGAGTGTGCCATCACTGGCTTGCCCACAACCATCGGCTTCCATCAAAAGATCCTGGAAACCCCAGAATTTCAGAAAGGAGACGTTTACACCAACTTTGTTGAGCAGTTAATGCAACGGGAAGGGATGAATTCTCGGTAGAAACGTTTCATGGAAGGTTCTATCGACAAAATCGGTGTTGCTGAATAGCAGGATGAATTGGAGCGAAGTTTCCATTTATCCTGCTCTAAATTCATCCCCGGAATCAGCAATGCCACGCAATCAGCATTTTACAGCAAGTCTTAGGTATGCAAACCACTCTTTAGTCTCAGCCCCTAGTCCCTGGCTCCTAGTACTCTGTCAAATTGAATTTGACGGTTAGCGAATACCCAGGAAGTTGATGGGGGTTAAATTTTGAGGGGCTGCAACCCGTCAAAATTTTCCTGACGGAACACTAGTTCCCTAACCCCTTAAAGAAAGAATGTAACCATCCCACTGGAAAGCCCTGTAAGAGCATCTCTCGCCCGTTCCTAAAACATCATTCTCAATAATCCCTGCTGTCCCAGCAATACTTCCCGCAACAGGCTAAAGATGCCAACCCAGATGATGGGAGTAATGTCTACACCGCCCAGCGGCGGCACAATTTTTCTGGAAGGGGCCAGAAAAGGCTCAGTTGGGATTGCAATTAAATTGAAGGGGAAGCGATTCAGGTCAATTTGGGGATACCAGGTCAGTACAATGCGAAAAATGAACAGAAGCGTCATCAGTGCCAGTAAAATCCCCAGCCCCCAGGAGGCGATCGCCACAGCATCCATAACCCCGTTCCCAAACTTTAAGTGATGTAAATAACTATCCTCACTATTCTACGCCTATCTCAACCTTCCATCCTTAAAAACTTGCTCCAAAAACCTGCCTCTCCCCGCTTCTCAAGAGCGTAACAGACCGTTAAAATTATGAGCAGCAAACAGTTGTTGATAGAGGCAAGAAAATCCATGACTCCGTCTTTAGTAAATTTCTTGTGGAGCTTAGTTTGGGGAGTTGTTATTGTGGTTATTCCAGTCACAGCAGCTCTAGTTTTCATTAGCCAGAAAGATAAGATCAAACGCTCTTTCTAGGTTTTATCAACCTTCCAGGTCGATGGTTGACACAAAATAATTGGATACACCTCAAAAACCTCAGGTTAAGGTAGAGGGCAATAGCGCTCTGCTCCTTACAGGGCTGAGGTTTTTTTTAAAAAAATGGCTTTGTTTTGGGGAACACTCTTAATGGATGAGTCTTGTGTCAATCTGAAAGACGTTCCATAAAACGTTACTACAGACGCGACCAACCTCTTTAGGACACCTTCTGGCTCAGATTGCTATTCAGTGGCTCGTTTGTGGGTATACAAGGTAGGATACGCCTGCAAAATTTGCAGTTGCATCTGTCTATCGAAATTTGGAGATTTTGGGTTCCACTCGCTACTATTAGGATGTACGTAGGGGAGATTTGCGATGGTAAACATCGGGCTGAATCCGGGCAGTCTTTTAGGAATTGCACTTGCAGTAGCAGGTGCAGCCCTTTATTTGTTGAGATCCCAGCGTCCGGCACTAGCCCGTGACCACGATATCTTCTTTGCAGCAGTGGCCTTACTCAGCGGCGGCATTCTCTTTTTCCAGGGATGGCGACTCGACCCGATTCTGCAATTTCTTCAGTTCCTTCTAGCCGGTTCAGCCGTCTTTTATGCCTATGACGGCATTCGGCTGCGGGGAGTCGCCACACAGCAAGCGAAGCGCAACACTCCAATCGTGGATGATGAGCGTCCTGTCAGCCCCGTTTATCGTGCCTATCAGGAAGCCCAGTTTGACGAGCTCAATCCCTACGAAGAGCGGCGGCTGCGTCGGATTCCGGGTAGCCGTGAACCCCGTTCTAACCGGGATGAGTATGAAGATGATGTCCGTCCCCGTCGTAGTTCCAACCGTATCAGCGGTGAAGAACGCTTGGGACCGGGCGATCGCTCCCGTCGCACCAGCAGAACCCGGAATCGCCCCGAACGCCCTGTAGACTATCCAACAAGTCCCGATGACGTGGACTTTCCGGAAGATAGACCCAGTCGCAGTCGTGGCAGTTCTTCCCGTCCCAACAGTGAGTCTGTCAGTACCAGCCGCTCCCGACGTTCCCGTCCTTCCCCCGAAGAGCCGATTTCCCCTCGCGATCGCGGCATGGATACCGAAGCGCCTTCTTCAGAGTATGTGGACTATCGCCCCATCGATGACGAAGAGGATAACTGGGGAAATTACTAATGGGCAGAGGCATCAGCCCCTGGCTGGTGAAACTTTTGAGCGTTGGTCTAATCAGTTTGGGGACTGCGTGTAGCCAGCCGGAAGTACCGACCAGACCTGCTGAGCTTGATAGTCGATACAACGATGAACAACCAGCTTTAAGTGGAGATGGTCGCTATGTGGCGTTCGTATCAAATCGCAACGGCACACGTTCCCTTTTAATGTATGACCTGAAGCAGCGGCAGTTCTTAAATTTGCCTCGTTTAAATCGCCAGGACGCGATCGCCGAATCACCCAGCCTTAGTTACACCGGGCGGTATATTGTTTACGTCGCCAGCGACAGCGCCCGCCCCGAAATTGAACTGTATGACCGGGCGACCCAACTGCCCCAGGTGCTAACAGCAGGTTATCGCGGTTGGTTCCGTAACCCCAGCATTAGCCCCGATGGTCGTTACATCGCTTTTGAAACCGGCATTCGGGGTCAGTGGGATATTGAAGTGATTGACCGGGGCCCCGGTGTGGAACTGGACATTCCTGACTTTCAGCGATCGCGCCCTTCACCTCGATCATCGCCCTAATTTCAAAGTGAGCCCCTAGCTCCCAGCCCCTTACCCCAGCATCGTGAAACCCCGTCTCCTACCAACTCTGTTTCTCACCAGTTTGCTACATGGCTGTGTGGGGCCACGATTAATTAGTTTTCCCTACGATCCCGGTGGACGCAGCCTCAATAGTCCCTATGCAGAGTCCAATCCAAAGATTGCGGGACGCTATATCGTTTTTATCTCTGACCGTCGCGGCAGCCAGGATGTTTACCTTTACGACACCGTGACTCGCTACCTGATCGAGCTTCCCGGATTGAATGCGATTGATATGGTGGCAGAGAGTCCAGCCATTTCTGAGAATGGGCGCTTCATTGTTTTTGTCGGAAATCGGGAAGGGCAGTCTGATATCTACTTTTACGATCGTGACACCCGCCAGCTTCGTAACCTGACCCAAAACCTGAAGGCAGACGTCCGCAACCCCAGCATTAGCGCCGATGGGAATATTATCGCTTTTCAGTCCAGTGAGACTGGCCAGTGGGATATTGTTTTCTACAATCGTTTCGGACAACCCTTGAACCAGCTAAACTTTCCCCAGTAAAACCTCTTCTAATTTGAAGAATATCCCCCTGACTCCCTTTTCCAAATATAGCGGTAGTTATTGTGGTTAGGACAGGATGCAGGGGTGGAGCCCCTGGCTGACGAAGCCCTCACTCCCTCTCTAATTCCAATGTCCTGACGCACCTGCGTAGAGCTACAAACGCTGTACGCAGTTCATAATCACTAGTTGTTAACAAATTACGAACAAAGAAATACCCGATCAGGACAGATCAATTACTATTTATTTCATAAAGGTATATTCCTGATTCACACACTTCACTGGTGGGTAAGCTGACCACACCCCAAATTCCCCTCCAGATTTCTTCTCATTCCAACACCCGCGTGGGTTGGCAAAGCGAACCCATCCTAAAAGTTCTTAGATTTCTGTCAGCCATACAGATTTCTACTAGGGCTTCACCATAGTGATTCTGACAGGTCTCCTAAACCTGGAAAAAGCAATTCATAGAGTTTTGATCAGTTGCAAACCCATCAAAATCTGCGTGGCAGACTACTAGGTAGCAATTTCCTGAAGGTTACTTGCGGGTTCATTCATTGTTGCATGCAGTAGTTGTAGCGTTCAACCACAAAATGTAATGCCTACTTTAATTCACAAAAGACAATTTGAAAAACGAGTGATTCCTTTAATAGCAGTTTTTCTGGTAGGAGGGGTGTTGGGTGCCGTAGCGGCAACTTCCGTTGCTCCCGAAGATTTAGAGTGTCGTAGAAAAATCCTTCAATCCCGCTATGTAGAAGCAATCTATGGAAGTGGGGGGTTGGGAACCTGGGTCAGTCAACAAGTAAGCCCTGCGGTGGTTCACGTCATCACAGGAGCGGGAACGGGGACTGGCAGTATTATCAGCCCTGATGGCCTGGTCTTAACAGCGGCTCATGTCGTTAACAATGCAAATTCGGTGGATGTCAGGCTGCAAGATGCTCGAATGCTGAAAGCAAACGTGATTTCTCTAGAACACCAGCTTGACCTGGCGCTGCTTAAAATTCAGACCGTGGCTGGTTTACCAACAATCTCTCCACCACCCAGGTGCTTAACCAATCCTCTCAAAAAAGGACAAAGGGTTTTTGCAGTAGGGTTTCCAGGAGTCGTGCAAAAAAAGGATGAAGACACCTTAACTGAAGGTTTACTTAGTCAAAGTGATTTGAAGAACGGGCGAATTTATACAGATGCACTTCTCAATCCTGGAAATTCGGGAGGACCTCTGCTAAACGCCAGAGCTGAAATGATTGGCGTCAATATCGCAGTGTCTAAACCCGATCAGCGTTTTGATGGGATTGGTATTGCCGTTCCGGTGACCCATATTCTGCCATTTGTGGAAAGTGCTAAGCAACTTCCCCCCCAACAATCCCCGCTACAGCTAGCACTGAATGGACAAATGGTAAACGGTAAGCTGGAAGGAAGTGATCTAAAGGATGACAAAGCTCAATTCTTTCTCGATCCCTATACTTTCCAGGGCTGGACCGGGCAAAAGATTGCCATTGCCGTGAAAAGCCCAAATTTTGCCCCTTATGTAACCCTATTAAATCCAGATGGTAGCAAAGCCCTTAATAGTAAGCTGGGTGACAATGGTGTGAAAATCAGCCTGGCACTCCAGCAAATTGGTAGTTATAAACTTTGGGTCACTTCTCAAAAACCTAATCAGGTCGGGGAATACAATCTGAGAGCTTCATCTTTCATTCTCCGAAAAACAGATGTGCTCGATTTTTTTAATAGCAGACGTGATTCTAAGAACTACCTCTATCAAGACCACTGCTTCTCAGGCTATAAAGGACAACCAATAACCATCACATTGGTCAGCCCCAACTTCGATGCATTCCTTCAACTCCTTAACCCAGCGAAACAACTGATGGAGGAAAACGACGACGAAATCGAAGGAAGCCAGGACTCTTCCCTGGCAGTGAGTTTACCAGATGATGGTGAGTACTGCATAAGAGTTGGGGCGGCTCACCGCCAGGGTCGAGGCTGGTATATTTTGAAGGTTTTGTGAGGGAGGATCATCGCAGCCCCAACCAGGTAATCAAATCCTGGTGGGTAAAAAATTCCAGTATCAGAAGGGCCACAAAGCCAATCATGGCAAAACGTCCATTGATTTGCTCGGCATAGGGCGTCCAACCAAAGGCCGGTTCTGGCAAGTCAGCGGGTTCAACAGATGGTTTTTGCGGCGTTTCAGAACTCATGGTTAGCCACCTACGGGTTCGGGAGTGTCACTTGTAGTGTCTTCAACTTGTTGAGCAGGGTCAAGGCTCTGAACCGATTCGATCAGCGATCGCACCGTTGCCGTTCCCTCCGATGGTTCGAACCGAAGCGGAAACTTGCCTCTGGCGATCATTCTGATTCCCAGGGGGCTCAGACTCAACAACCCCTTGAGGTCGCGGAAGGAGTTTCCCACCACCTGTAGCCCAAATCGACGCTCATCAATCCAGCCGCCTTTTTTGACCAGCTCTATCAAAACCTTGCGGTGACGAATCGAGCGGCTATCCTGGGCATTCTTGCGGTCCAGAATTTTTTCCTTGATTTTACTAATCTGATCCAGGGGCGCAACCCCCATGGGACACACCGCATTGCAATAGGAACAACGAGTGCAACCCCAAACTCCCTGGGTACCCTGGTTGTATTTTTCTAATCGCGCCTTGGTTTGCTGGTCACGGGAATCAGCCACCATTCGATACGCTTTTGCCAGGGCATGAGGACCAACGAAGCTGGAGTCCACTTCACGGGCGTTGCATTCCGAGTAGCAGGCACCACAAAGAATGCAGTTGCCAGACTGGTTCAGGCGCGATCGCTCCTCTGGTGTTTGCAAAAACTCGCGCTCAGGCACCTCCCGCCCCGCCGTACTGACGTAAGGATCAACCGCTTCCAGGTTCTCCCAGAAGCTGTGCATATCCACCACCAGATCTTTAATGACTGGCATGTTGCCCATCGGGGCCACAGTAATTTCTGGACTTTTTTCTAAATCGGATTGGGATGAATTGTCAGGCGGTTTGTTCCCGACAATCGGGTGCAATCTGAATAGTTCATTCTTGACATTTTCCTTACAGGCCAGGGCAGAACGCCCATTAATCCGCATGGCACAGCTACCACAAATGGTATTACGGCAGTTTTTGCGAAATGCCAGCGTCCCATCCAGCTCCCACTTGATGCGATTTAAGCAGTCCAAAATTGTGGAACTGGGATCAACATCGAGTGTGTAAGTTTCAACCTGCGGATGGGTGGTTGGACCCTGGCGGAGAATTTTGAAGCGAACCTGCATTCTTAATCTTACCTGTGTTCATGCTTCTAGTCTAAACGCTCTATCCATGTCTTTGTGGATGAAAACAACACTCCTGCAACATTCAGCAACGCCACCTTTTACACCAGCTTTGGGTCAAAATTCCAGTTGAGGTTGATTTTTCATATTACGAAAGAAACTGTAGTTTCTAGATTTATTTATTTTTATATTTGTTTAAGTTATCTTACTGCTCACCCACCAGGTTAAACACTTTCAGTTTTTTGTCCCTAATCTGCCATGAAATGGATCAACATACTGTAATCATTACCCAAATTGGGGGTTGAATTCATTTGGAGATAACAATTCTATTAAGCCAAATAAGATTTTCGATGGGAAGAATCTTTCTCGTAATCCCTTAGACCCATCAATCATTTGATACTGCTCTTTATGGAGGGAACGGAAAACGAGTTGAAACTACAGGAAAAGTACTGCAAAAATAATTGTCAAATTATAGGGATTAAAGGATATATTTTTTATAATGCTAGGATAACAATCCTGACTTGTTCATTCCCTTATTCTCTCGGAATTCTCAGGCTATCGAGATGACTGAAACTGCAACAACCCCGCTCACTGGAAAAGCACTGCTTCAAAAAGTCAAGGAACTTTCCCATTTGCCCCGTCGCGAAACAGCCAAACGCTGTGGTTATTACACAGTCACCAAAAACAATCAGACTCGTGTGAATCTCACAGACTTTTATGATGCTGTATTAGCCGCGAGAGGAATTCCACTGAGCCCGGAAGGTTCAAAAGATGGTCGTGGTCGCGAGCCAACCTATCGAGTTAGTGTGCATAAAAATGGGCAAATCGTAATTGGTGCGGCTTATACTCAAGCGATGGGATTAAAGCCAGGAGATGAGTTTGAAATTAAGCTTGGCTATAAGCATATTCGCCTTATTCAACTCGACAGTAGTAAGGCTGATAGCAATGGCTCTTACTCGGAAGATGATTAGCTAGAGAAGCAAATCAACCCTGACTAAAGGTAACCTTGATTAATTTTGGGGGGCAAAGTTCCTTCTGGGGGTTACTTCCTTTGCAGCAGCCTGTTCTAGCAAGGGCAACCCTTTATTGACCTAAATTGAGAGCCCAGAACGAACCACAGGCAGTGCTATGAATGAAAGGGGAGCCAGCGGAATCAAGGGGACTTTTTCCAGGTCAGGCTTTGTTATGAATTTATGGTTATTTTTAGGCTGTTGAACCTGTTTGAAAGTATTTTAGAGGGCCGTTCTGCGATCGCCCTGACTGTCGTTTTTTTCCTGGTTTGGATTGTTCTGTGGTTACCGATCGCGATTCCTCTGGCGATCGTCTGTCAATGGCGTCCACCAGCTCCATTGACGGTTCAGCAAAAACTTCCTCTGGTTCTATCGCTCTATGCCCTGGCTCCCCCGATTTTGTGGAGCATTGCCTGGCTTGAAAAAATACCATTTTCAACTTATGGATTGGGCTGGAACCTTTCAGTCTTGCAATCCCTAGCGATTGGTCTGATTGTGGGGATTTTGGGAGTGGTTCTCCTCTTCGCCCTGGAAGGGTGGCTGGGGTGGATCGTCTGGCAATCCCCTGCATGGAAGCCGTTAGGGAGCGTCCTGCCACTTACATTCTTGATTGGGCTACTGGTGAGTGTTGTTGAAGAGCTGGTCTTCCGCGGATTTCTGCTGAATCAGCTTCAGTTGATATTTGCTCCCTGGTTAGCCGCGATTGGTTCCAGCCTCATTTTTTCCCTGCTCCACCTTGTTTGGGAGGGGAAGGAGACGATCCCTCAATTACCAGGTTTGGGATTGATGGGATTTGTTCTGGTTCTGGCGCGTTGGGTTGATGGGGGCAGTTTAGGACTGGCGATCGGGCTACATGCGGGCTGGATAGGGATCATGGCCGGCCTGGATTCCGCCCGGTCCATTCATTACTGTGAAGGGAATCCAGAGTGGATAACAGGCTTATCGGGAAAACCGCTGGCAGGTGTTATGGGACTCTTGCTACTTCTACTAACTGCCACGGTCGCGTGGGGGTTAGGCAATGTCAACGGCAGTTTAGCAATAGGGTGAAACATCTTCACCGCACTCGTCTGCCAGATAGGAGAGGGCCCGGAACCGCAGGCTAACGAGTTGTTCGTAAAGGGGATTGAGTTTACAAAGGGGCGGAATATGAGCTACCTTCCGACCAAATAGGTTGATATCCCTTTCAAAGGGGCATTGAGACGGAATCAATTTACAAAGAAAGCGAGCCACCTTAGGATCGTGAATCTCCATCTGATCCAGCCAGTCCTTGACCGGGTGAAGCACATCTGGATGCTGGTGAACCAGCCCCGATGCAGGAATAGAGGGGGTCACTTCGGCAGCCTGCTTTTCGGCAGCGGGGTCGCATAGAGTCGATCGCAGCACCTCCAGGATTTCCAGTTTCAACCCCAAAGCCTGACAGTAGCTGTGAAGCAACTCATCCTCACAGAAGGAATAGGCTCCATCGGCCACAGCAACCATTACCGCTGTTCTGAGAAAGTTCTCTGCGGCCTTGGGGTCATGCCCCAAAGCAGTTGCAAGTTCTTCGGGGGATACGGGCTCCAGGGCGGTTGATTTATCCGTAGCGCTCAATTCTTGGTGGGTAAGGGAGTTGATCAGGTTTTGCTCTTCCAGATCAAAGTGTCCATCGGACCAGGCGATCGTCAATAAACCCCTCAACCAGACTGAGATCTGCTTATCTGTATAGGGAGATTGAGTTGTGCTAGTCATCTGCGTCATATCAATCGACACCACATTCCGAGTTGATTCTAGCCTTTTATCTATCTGACTAAGCTGTAAACTGGAAGACTGAAATATTTATGAAGGATTTCCAGTGACTCTACACGAGTTTGGTCTGTTGCTGATCACAGTCTTTACGGCGGCTGCGGGGCAACTTTTCTTGAAGATGGGTGCCCTCAAGCTGGGCCGGGTGGATACTAACAATGCCCTCAACCATGTTGTAGGTATTCTATTTACGCCAGAGCTGGTGTTCGGTCTGGCCCTCTACGGATTGAGTGCCGTTCTTTACATCCTGTTGTTGACTCGGGTCAATTTGAGTGCTGCGGGTCCAGCCGTGTCCATTGGCTATATCTTTTCGGTGTTGATGGGTTATTTCTATTTTCGAGAAGCCATCCCATTGAGCCGAGTGATTGGGTTGGGGTTCATTGTTTGTGGAGTCGTTCTGGTGTTGTGGAAGAAATAGCTGGTTGGCAGAAGAGGTTATTCACCATCCTGGGATGGATGGGTGGGGGATGAGTAGATGAGTGTCCCCATTTCCTGCCCCTTTCTCTACTTCAAATACCTTTGAAGTATTTGAAGCGTTTCCTGTCCGGTTTTTTCCCAGCTAAATAGATTGGCTCTGGCCAGGCCAGCTTCCCGAAGTTGGGAATGGAGCTGGGGTTCGGTGGCAACCTGACGCATTGCCTGGGCGATCGCTCCCACATCGTAGGGATTAATCAGGATTGCAGCCTCTCCGGCAACCTCTGGCAGAGAGGCCAGGTTGGAAGTAATCACCGGAGTTCCACAGGCCATTGCTTCCAGGACAGGCAAACCAAACCCTTCCCACAGACTAGGGAAAACCAGCGCGATCGCCTGGTTAATAAGAACTGGCAAATCGGCATAGGTAACATAGTTCACAAATTTGACCTGGGCTTGCAGTCCCAATTCTGCAATTTGAGTCTGGAGAGTAGGTAAGTGCCGTTGATCGGAGGGTCCCGCCAGCCATAGTTCATAGTCTGACTGATGGGGCAATGCGGCAAAGGCAGAAATCAGCCGCTGCACGTTTTTGTAGGGAGACAGGCGCCCCAGATACAGAAAATAGTTCTGGGTAGGCAGTTCGAGGAAGCGAAAATTTTCCCGGTCGTAAGCCAGTGGAATGGGGGTAATCTTGCTGGCTGGAATATGACAGAAATGGATAATGTCGTTGGCTGTAGCTTTGGAGTTACAGAGAATGTGTTGGGCTTGCTGCAAAACGGGGGGAATGTAATATCGGTTGTAAAGCCGAGCAGGAGAAAGCCGCTTAAAGAAGCGAAGCGGAATGAGATCGTGGACTGTCACAATCCAGCGGCAACGCGAACCCAGGGGGGCTTCGGGAATGGGGGAAAACAGTAGCCTGGCAGCCAGTCGGTAATACAGCCTGGGAAGCTCAAGCTGAGTCCAGAGCAGGCGTTTCAAATGACCTTTCAATCCGTACTCTGCTGTCAGGTCAGGGGGCGATCGATGGAACCGATGTCCGGGCAGTTCAAACGGACCCACAATATCGGCATCTATCCCCCTTAACTCTTTCAATAAGTTAAGACTATAGGTAGCCAGGCCCGTTGGTTGGGGAAGAACCGAGGACAGATTAATCAGAATGGACATTGGCAACAAGGCAATGGGAACAGGTAACAAGGCAATGGGCAATAGCTGACTGAGGATAACCCTATCACCTGTCGCCTGTCGCCCGCTGTAGAATACCTCCACCCCCCTACATTACAGGCGACTGGCTGGCATCACAGTTCCCAAATAACTCTGTACGAGACTGATCATATTCTGAGGTTCTGGGGGTTTGGTTAAAAAATCGGAGGCACCGGCTAAGCGGGCACGGGTTCGATCAATCAAGCCATCCTGGCTGGTGAGGATGATGATTGGGGTATTTTGAAAGGCTGGTGTCTTACGCAGAAAACTACAGAGGTTATAGCCGCTGGTATCTGGCATCACCAGATCAAGAAAGATCAGGTCAGGCTTGTGTTTAACTAGGGTAGCAATCCCTGATAACGGATCTTGAATGTTCACTACGCGATAACCCGCTGGTTCCAGGATGGTTGCCAGAACCTGACCAACCGTTGGGCTGTCATCGATACAGGCAATAACTGGCCTTTTTCGTTTGCCTGTGGCAGTCGTAGAGCACTGGATTGGTGGGGCGGGAGGGGGTAAATCGGGCACTTCTTCGAGGGCGATCGCCCCTTGCTGCACCCAGGGTAAAAGAAAACGGGTAACCGCTGTGATGGAGCGTTGAGCGTGGGAAGCGATATCCCACAGGGTATGTTGCCCCGTCAGAAATGGATTGAGTTTATCGGGTAAGGGGACTCCATCTGGTTGATTGTCTAAAAAAGACTGCTTGAGAATGGGAGAGCGGTAGGGACTGAGGGCCTCCAACTCCAGAGCTTTCCACTGTTTCCACAGGGTTTGCGATCGCTCCAAAACCTCTTCCACCTGAGACGACGACAACAGCAAGCTGAGAGCCGCATTATCCTTCAGAGCAAAACGCTGCATCGAATACCAATCGCTGGTAAGTACCGGATTGCTGACCAGCGAAAATAGCACCTCCTGCAAGCTAGTTTTGATGATGGCTTGAGCCTGCGACACGCTGAGTTGGCTCTGCGTCACCTGATAGCTCAACAGATGATACTCCCAGGGCTCTTCCTGGGGAAGACAAGAAACTTTCAGGTTAGGATCGACCAGCCTCACTGCCCGATACCAGCGTCGGGCTCGGTGCAAACTACCCGTTCCATAAACGAGGCGACCGTGGAAAAAATAAAGCTTCCACTGGAGATCCTGACTACTGAACGTCAACTCACCCGTTGCCCGCTGTTGAGTCAGCGATGCCAGGGTACGGGCAGCATTCGCGTATCCGATAGATGCAGAAGTCATTACTGACAATATCGCCTGATTTGTTCTAAGAATTTTCCTGCTGACCGAAGTCTAATCATTTCTAAACACCGCGAAGAATGGGAATTACCCTGAATTCTGGAGAACGAAGGTGGGGCATATCCGGAGAAGCACTCTCCATAGAGCTTGAACAGGTCAAGGTGAAATTTGACGGGATGTTTGGAGCAGAATGGATGGGCTCCGTTAGCAATTCACCGGAGAAACCTCCCGTATTTTTGCGGAGATTTTCCTGCTTCATCAGGAGCGAGGACTGAGGAAAAAAGGGCAAACTGAGGTAGCACCCGTCCAATTCGCCGGAAACGCAACCAGATGAGAGACCGAATTCAGCAACTAATCGAAAACTTGGGGCAGGCGATCGTCGGTAAACAGGACACCATTCGTCTTGTGCTTGTCGCTCTAATATCGGGGGGACACACACTGCTGGAAGATGTGCCAGGGGTTGGTAAAACGCTGCTCGCAAAATCCCTGGCTAAGTCTATTGACGGCAGGTTTCAGCGGATTCAGTGTACTCCTGATCTCTTACCTACGGATGTTACAGGCACTAACATCTGGAATCAGCGCACAGGCGAGTTTGAGTTTCTACCTGGGCCAGTGTTTACCAATGTGCTGCTGGCCGATGAGGTAAACCGGGCAACTCCCAGGACGCAATCGGCTCTGCTGGAGGTGATGGAAGAGCATCAGGTCACCGTTGATGGGGTGACTCGCAAAGTTCCCAATCCCTTTTTTGTGATTGCAACTCAAAACCCGGTGGAGTATCAGGGAACATTTCCCCTTCCAGAGGCGCAAATGGATCGATTTACGCTGTCGCTGTCGCTGGGCTACCCCACAGAGGGGGAAGAATTACAAATGCTGCAACGGCTCCAGGCAGGAGTGGACGCAGGGGAATTGCAGCCCTGTATCTCACTTCAGGAAATTCAGGAGCTCCAGCGTCTGGCAGCTCTTATAACAGTGGAGTCTTCATTACAGCAGTACATTTTGAATTTAGTTCGTGCAACCCGGCATGATGAGGAAATTACCCTTGGTATCAGCCCTAGGGGGACAGTGGCCCTTTTTCGTGCGGTCCAGGCATTTGCCTTTCTGGAGGACCGGGATTATGCCATTCCCGATGATGTAAAGTATCTTGCCCCCCATGTCCTTTCCCATCGCATGATTCCAGCAGGGGGACGACGGGCACGGGCAATTGTGGAAAGACTGTTGCACTCGGTGCCGATTCCATGAAATTACCGGGCGATCGCATTCCCTCCGGCCTGCCCCTTCCCTCCCGATTCTCCCCGCTTGCCGGTGAAAGAGTAGCGCAAGCGACTCTTCAATCTCAAACAAAATCCCTGAAGTATTGATTTTGTTTTGGTGATAAGCAAGGCTTATCACCAAACTCTCAGGAGAGCCCCCTTCCGATCAGCTTGTAAGCAAGCGTGCTGTCGCTGGACTGTTCAGAATATTGGGTTTATACCAATTCTCGATTTTGGATTTGCGATTTTGGATTGACAAACCCTAAACCCTGAAAGAGTTCCAGCCTCTTCACCTGTAGCCTTACTTTGAAAAATTGGGATCAAGGGGGTGGGGGCGAAGCCCCCCAGGGGTTCCACCACTAAATCCCGTCCTGAGCTTAGTGACGATTGCTATAGTCCAGCACGAAGATCCAACCAAATCTCAAGAAAAGGGATTGTCAACCGGCGATTTAGTGGTACTATTGTACTACTTGCTCCTTTGGGTGATGTTTCGGGTCTCTTCACCAAACTAGCCCTACTACTAGATTAGCTGGTTCCCCCCCAACCATGGAAGAATTTCAAGCCTGCCTTAAAGCCATCCGTGCGCTGCAAACCGAGATGAACCTTGCCAGACAGCCCGATTCGGAACTGCTCAATGTTAGTGAGGCGGAGTGTCGGGGTGAGGCCAATATTGTAGAACTGCCTGAGAGGGCACCTGACGCAATTGAAGAAGACAAACTGGTGTCGCGATCGCGGCGCAAGGCTCAATCGTCTTCGAAGCGCAAATCCCAGACTTCTACATCTAAGCAGAAGCCGGTGGTTCCCTTTCGGCAACTGCGGGAGAACCAGCCGCCATTTGTGGATGATTTGAAGCGGTTGGAGGCTCAGGTAGAGCGAATCAATCAAATACTGGCTGAGCGATCTCGCTCACAATCTCACCAGGAACAACCTCACGATGAACTGGAAACGAGATCTCAGGCTAACCCTGTGGAACAGATGCGATCATCTCTCGATGAGAAGCGGTCCTCAAAAAGTTCTAAGCAGGCAAATCTAACCTATGACGATGGGGAGGAGCTACGGATGGCATCCCTGGACGACGAAAACTCTGAAAATTTGAAACTTCAGGCCGAACGCATTCACCAATTATTGGCAGAGTTGGAGGAAACGATTCAGCAGGCGGGAGCGATCGCCCAGGAGCCCTCCCATCAGAAGCCACAGCAGCGAGCAACAAATTCTTTCAATGCGCGGAGGGAGGAGGTTAACAGGCTGGGGCGATCGCAGGATTTCAGACATTTTCCTGAGTACATTCCTGAGTACGGAGGTTTTTCAGAGCCTTCTACCCAATTTCAGTCCCAATCTCAGAGAACGCCGCAAAAAAATGTCAAACGGGCTGTGCAGGAAGCCGCAGAAGCCGCCCAGGCTCTGCGCCATCTCACCAATCGGGAAGGCAGTTGCATCCCAAACAGAACCTTCAACGGAAACACTTACCCAGAGGCATTTTCACAGGAGCTTCCCCAACCCTGCCATCCCACCCAGAATTCAATTAAGCGTTTGGGGCTGCGCTTGCGAAATCTCTTTCGAGTGCCGCAGAAACCGATAGACAAACTTGGAGATGCGGTCCTCTGGATTGTGCTTTCGGCGGTGGTACGGGTTGGGTCGCAATTTCTGATGGTGATCTATCCTGCCTACTCACCGCTGATCATTGGTGTCATGCTGGTTCCTGCTGTCCTTGCAGTTTATCTGGCCGTTTTTGTACCCAAAGCAGGACCAGTATCCGTCTACCGTCTGTTTCTCATCATGTTGGGGCTTTTACTTGGAGGGAAACTTTTCTAAGGTTGAGTATCGGTGGGTTTGGCTATCCCTTGCAGGGTGAGCGTGGACTGGCTAAACGTTGATAGATAGCCCAACCCGGTAGCAAACCAGTCTGCAAACCGTGTAATTGTTTGCCAACTTACTGCGGGTGAACGAATTCCTGACAATGCTCAGGAGATTTTGCTGTGTGTTGACCGAATAATTAGGAGGAAGGATGGACAAACGGAAATTCTACAGTGTCATTCTCAAGCAGATTGGAGCTGGTGGTGCGGTGCTGCTGGCTGTTGGTCTATTGATGGATTTTCACGCCCTCCCTTCCTTTGGCAGCCGCAGAAGTGTGAGGGAATCCTGCCAGAGAGTCATACAGCCGCAGGCAAAATTGTCGAGGGGACAGTTGGCACGCCTGTTGGCAGTACCGGAGGGCGATCGCAAACAAAAAGTACGAGAAATCCTTAGAGATCCTTACTGCGAGTTGTCCAGTTTGCGAATTCGAGTGGGGACTCCAGCCTTACGAGAAGCCTATCCCCTGGAGTTTGATCCACAAACGTGGCTCGTCATTCTCTACGAAGGAGAACAGTATGCCGGGTATCGTATCAGCGCTCATTAAGAGGGGAATGACACTGGTCACAAAACGATGGCTGATGATTGTGATTGCCCTGCTCCCTGTGGTGGGATGTAGTGCACCATCCCCCGAAGCTCCTATTGACCTCAAGCTCTATCAGGCTTGGGAATTACAACCAGGCGATAGCGTTGGTGGACGGCAGGTGTCAGGTGGCTTGGGGGACATTACCATCGCGCTTGAAGGAAATCCTGCCTATGCTCCCTTTGATGGCAGAGCCCAAATTGATCGCAGGCGCTGCCTGATTTTCTCCAGCCCCGATGTCCCCGCTTACCTGTTTCGCCTGTGTGGATTGGACAATCCCCGCCTGGGTAGGGTTAACCGGGGGGATGTATTGGGTAAGGGGCGATCGCTGGAATTTGCCACTCTGCGTAAACAGCCGAATGGCACGTGGGCGATCGTAGAACCGACAAAGGAAATTCTGGAACGCACACTCACTCGACTATGAAAGCTTCTCCGCTTCCAAACACTCCGCCATCTCGACCGTGGAAACGATTCAATCAGGGACGATTCAACCAGCCCTCCTCGGTCAAAAAGACGAGCAGGCAATCAACCAGACGATTAAACAGGAAAGGACAGCGAGGTTTAACACCCCCACCTCCTGCCTCTCCGGTGATCATTGATGAGGCGATAATCAGTCGTTCGGGAAGAACCTACGGTGCTCTTTTCCCAGAGCCGATTCCCGAACCAGCCATTCTGACTCCCAGAAGGAGTGCCCCGGTCAAATCCTGGAAACTGTGGTTCCACGGATTATTAGGGATTTTGGGATTATTTGCAGTCACCCTGGGGATAGTGCCAGGTTCCTATGCGGCGGGTGAAAATGGAGCGGTCAATTTTTCTTTGCCCTCTGACTCCACTTCTACCAGTAACTCATTTTCCGTTGCTTCAGGCAATGACGAGTCCCTGCCCGACTCCATTTCTGCTCCTGAAATGGCACCCAATAATGCCCAACCCCCTGAAATGACCGTGGCAGAAAACGACCCTTTAACTACTGATCCTGCTTTCGAGGACGCTCCTTCCCTGGCTGATACTGAAGCAATCCGGGAGGTTGATCCATCCCTTTCCTCTCCTGCTCCAGAACCGGATTCTCCCCTATCCCTTCCTCCGATTGAACCTGCTCCGCTACCAGCCGAAACACCCGCGCCTTCCTCTGCTAATCGTCCATCCGACGATATTCTGAATTTCCCTTCCCCTCCCCCCTCTACCT
>JAIMBL010000048.1 GCA_023511615.1 Leptolyngbyaceae cyanobacterium HOT.MB2.61 | reverse complement strand
ACAGAATCAAATTAAACCCGTTCGTCTGCGTTTCATCGCTAGGAATTCCAATTGAAAAAGATGGCAAAAAGCTACTTAACCTCATCCTCCTCAGAGACTATGTTAGCTGTGGGACGCACCGATCGCCACCCCAAACGACACCTCACCCACAGCCTCCTGAGCGTTTTCGGCCCTACAGATCGCGCCTCAACCACTGCCCTCACCGATAATCTTCTGGGTGCTTTCGGATTCACAAACCAGAAGCTACGGCCTCAACCAACAACTTTCTGGGCGCTTTCGGATTCACAAATCATCATTCAACGACGGAGTGCAAGGACTCGATGCGGAGCCAGCTAACGACTCAAATCAGCGGCGGCAGATAACCTCGAACTCACCACCAGCCAATCTCAACTGTCCGCTGCATTTGAATTGTTAGCCTGTGGTTTTGGGATAAGGGCTTGGTTATCATGCATAACTCTAATCAAAAACCGTAAAGCCTCATTGACTGCATCAGCGTTAGGAAACATCGCTGCGACATCGGGTTCTAAACGGACTGTTGTTTCACCAAAACTTCTTCGTCCAGATCCCAATTTTCTGACTCGTAGGCTCTTTAAGTCATACTCCGCCCGTAAATCATCTTCCATTTCTGACTTATCCCTCTTCATAGGTTTCTCGCTCGGTTCGTGTCACTTGTCTGGCGCTAATGATGCGTATTGAATCGCCCCTTTCGGTATACGACACAATCAACAATCGTCCTCGGCTTGATTGTCCAACGATAAGATAATGCTCCTCGTCCTCAGAATGGTCTGGATCGTAGAAGTCAACATATAGAGGATCATCAAAAACAGTTTTTGCCTCCTCAAATGAGACTCCGTGCTTTGATAGATTGCGTTCTGCCTTATTCTCATCCCAGTTAAACTGCATAAAGCTATTGTATCCTTACCTACCTAACCGATTGCACGTTTTGGTCTGGAAGGGATTTAATCGCACGACAAAGATCAGGGAGCGACACAATAGCTATCCACGTGTTAGAACCTTGATTGCCAGAGAGAATAAGATCATGGACAGTATTATCCGCAAAAAAGCCAGCCCTGTAGGGATCTGCAGGGGCGATTTTGTTCAATGCTTCTCTAAGTAGCAGAGGCTCGAAGCCAGTTCTTCCACTGTAAGAGGGTGTTTGAAAAGTCGGTGAAATAGTAAAAAAGCTCACTCAGTGTAAGCTGCAAATAGAAAAACCCACAGCGCTGAGGGAGCATCATGAGTCAAGCATATCCGAGCAACTTGAGCCAAGCCCAGTTTGACTATCTCAATGACTTGCTCCCGGAAGCAAAAACCCGGCGGTCGCCCACACCAAGTGGATCTATGGGAAGTGCTCAACACGATTTTCTACGTATTAGTAGAGGGCTGCACTTGGCGTGCCTTACCCAGAGACTTCCCAGCGTGGCAAACGGTGTACACCTACTTTCGGAACTGGCGCAAGGACGGTACCTGGATTGCCATCCATGACCGTTTGCGGGAGTTCACCCGCCTGGAGCAGGGGCGCTCTCGGAGTCCATCAGAAGCCAGCATCGATAGTCCAAGTGTCAAAAGTGCGGCGATGGTGCATGAAGCCGTCGGCTACGATGCGGGTAAACAAATCAAGGGACGCAAACGGTTTTTGGGCGTCGATACGCTGGGCTTAGTCTTGCGGGTGCTGGTGACTGCTGCCCGTGTTGGGGAACGGGAAGGGGGCAAGCAAGTTCTGGAACGAACTAAGCAACTGGGTCAAGCGGTGACTCGACTGCATACGATTGGGGTCGATGGGGGATTTGACGGCAACTCCTTCATGCAGTGGGTGATGGATGTCTGCCGCTGGATTGTGGTCGTCGTCCTGCGTCCCCAAGGCTCCCAAGGTTTTGTTTTCTTGCCCAAACGCTGGGTGGTGGAACGTACCTTGGGTTGGTTAATGAACTGCCGTCGTTTGGTCAGGGATTATGAGTCCCTGCCAGAAACCTCCGAGACGTTTATCTACCTTGCCATGATCCGTATTATGGTCAGGCGATTGGCATAAAATCTAACCTCCCAGAACTTTTAAAACATCCTCTTAGAGCTAGACATCCCACCCAATAGCAGTTGAATTTTCAAAATGAGAATTGATGTGAAATCATTCAATTGATGTTCTATTAATCAGCTTAGTCAATGATCATCATAGAAATCATCTAATTCTCATCTTTGGAAATAATTTTTGCTGAACCCAAAGAAATCTTTATCTAATAGGTATTTAATAGGTTCTCCTGTCTTGCTGATGAAAGAGTAGCGTGATACCAATCAAAGATAAGCATAAGCATCATTCAATTGCTGAAAGCTTTCTCCCACAAGCTTTTGGCAGAGAATGCAGCCTCGCGCTTATTACCAAACTCCCAGGAGAGCCAATCGTTAAGCCCTTATTGAAAGAATACTTCGAGATTAAGCGAGCCTTGATTCCGAACTGTTCATCTGCCAGTTTGGCGTTTAGCTGAGCTGGAATGATAGAAGCAAATCAATGGATGATCTATCTTTAGACAAGATCTTCAGCGATCGCTTATAGATAGGATTTAATATTTGTTTAATTATTATCAATAAAACATTCGTCTTTATAGAAAAAGGCGATAAACTTATTTTCAAGTTGAAAGCAGCCAAGCAATTTTTAACTGAATACCGGGAGTTTTGTCGAACTGTCCCGTATTCGAGGAGCCTGTTCTGAATGTTCGGATTTCAGGTTCACAATCGACTTTGTCAGGCGATTGATAGATGCGATCGCACCTGTCTGATTGCTTTGCTCCTTAGCCATTTGTTGACTTTCAAGGAGGTTTTATGCCCGACTATTCTAGATTTACTCGCCGTCGTTTTCTGGCTACTGCTGGTGCAACGGCTGCATCATCAGTTTTATTAAAAGGTTGCATGGGAAATCCACTCAGCGACACAGCGACTCAACAAAGCCCAGCCGCAGCGCCTGCGGCCAACGTTGCTGCGGGTGACACCCCTGAAGTAACGACAGTCAAGCTAGGCTTTATTCCCATTGTGGAATCCGCACCCCTCATCATTGCTAAGGAAAAGGGCTTTTTTGCCAAGTATGGATTGACTGGAGCCGAGGTGTCGAAGCAGGCAAACTGGGCATCTGCGCGAGACAACGTCGTTAACGGTTCAGAGGCTGGTGGAATTGATGGTGGGCAATGGCAAATGCCCATGCCCCATCTAATTACAGAAGGGCTGATTACTAATGGTCGCAAAATACCCATGTATGTGCTTGCTCAGTTAAACACCCATGGCAACGGAATTGCCATTTCTGGCAAAAACGCAGGCAAGGGACTTGGATTAAAGATTAACGATCCAGACTATATCAAAGCTTATGAAAAGACGCAGGGAAGGAAGTTTAAGGCTGCTCATACGTTCCCAAATGTAAATCAAGACTTTTGGATTCGCTATTGGTTTGCAGCCAGTGGGATTGACCCGGATAAGGACATTGACTTACTTGCTGTGCCCCCAGCCGAGACAGTGCAGGGCATGAAAACAGGCACCATGGATGCCTTCAGTACCGGCGACCCCTGGCCTTACCGGATTGTGGCAGATGATATTGGGTTTATGGCAGCATTAACTGAACAAATTTGGAAGTTTCATCCCGAAGAGTATCTGGCGTTGCGAGCAGATTGGGTTGATAAGCACCCCAAAGCGACCAAAGCCATTTTGAAAGCAGTGATGGAAGCGCAGCAGTGGTGCGACAAGCCCGAAAACCGCCCAGAACTGATTTCAATTGTGTCAGGCCGCAACTACTTCAATGTTCCCGTCAATGTTTTGACTCCCCCTTATGAAGGGAAATATAGGCTGGGTGATGGTAAGCCCGAAGTTAATGATTTCAAGGCTGGTCCCCTGTACTGGAAGGATGATCTTGGTAGCGTTTCCTATCCCTACAAGAGCCATGATCTGTGGTTTCTGACGGAGACGATGCGCTGGGGCTTCCATGATGGAGCCATTAAGGATATCGATACCGCCAAGAAGCTATTAGACAAGGTTAATCGAGAAGACCTGTGGCGAGAGGCTGCAAAGGAAGCCGGGATTGCCTCTGCTGATATTCCAACCTCCACTTCCCGTGGTGTGGAGAAGTTTTTCGATGGGGTGACGTTTGATCCAGACAAGCCAGAAGCCTATCTGGCAAGCCTCAAGATTAAAAGAACTTAATCCTTTTTCGCCCGAATCTCTTATCTATCAATAATGCACAGGGTGCGCGGCAACGCACCCCATGCAAGTCGGCTCAGTGCGGATCGACCTTAGCTTCAGGGGCAGAGGGCGATCGCAACCCGATACCGAACATCACAATTCTTGCATTTCTTGAACTTGAAGAGGATATCTATGGTTGCAAAAGCAGGAAACCGGAACGCCGGGATGAATTTTTCGGGGTCGATGCGATCGTTCTGGAAGAAGAACGGTGAAGACATTCTGTTGCCCCTGGTGGGAATCGTGGGATTTTTGGTGATCTGGCAGTTTTTGTCGATGGTTGGCCTCACTAAGCTCCCTCCCCCCAGTTCTCTATTGACTGACAAAAACACCCGTGAACTGTTGTTCTATCCATTTCTGGATCGGGGTGGACTGGATAAAGGACTTTTCTGGCAAACTCTGGAAAGCTTGAAACGGGTGGCATTGGGTTATTCAGCGGCGGCGATCGTGGGCATTGGTGTGGGTATTCTGGTAGGCACCCAACCCAAAGTCAACAAGGCCCTTGATCCTCTCTTTCAGTTCCTGAGAATGATTGCCCCGCTGGCGTGGGTACCGATCACTCTGATTGCCTTACCGAATGTGCAGACAGCCGCCATCTTTGTGATTTTCATTACGGCAGTGTGGCCAATCTTGATTAACACCACTGTAGGGGTACAACAAATTCCCCAGGACTATAAGAACGTTGCCCGGGTCTTGCAAATCTCTCCCCGCAAGTACTTCTTCAAGATTTTGATTCCCTCTGCGCTTCCCTACATTTTTACCGGGTTGCGGATTGCGATCGGTCTGGCATGGCTGGCCATTATTGCGGCAGAAATTGTGATGTCGGGTGTGGTTGGAATTGGCTTCTTCATCTGGAGTGCTTACCAGAATAACTACGTTAGCGAAGTGATCCTGGCGGTGATTTACATCGGGGCAGTGGGTCTGCTGCTTGATCGCCTGATGGCATTTCTTCAGCGTAAGATTCTCCCCCCTGACATGCAGGGCTAATGAAGGTTGCAATTCTTAGACACAAGGATGAAAAGCCATGACAGCGTTTGTAACGGTTGACCAGGTGGATAAGGTGTTTCCTCTACCAGGCGGTAATGAATACATTGCCTTAAGCGGAATCAACTTAGAAGTTAAGCAGGGTGAGTTCATCTCACTGATTGGACACTCGGGTTGCGGCAAATCAACCCTGTTGAATATGATTGCTGGGCTAGACATGCCCACCGATGGAATCGTCCTTCTGGATGGACAACATGTCAAGCGTCCCGGTCCAGACAAAATGGTGGTGTTTCAAAACTATTCCTTGCTGCCGTGGATGAGCGTGCGGGAGAACATTGCCCTGGCCGTAGATGAGGTAATGAGTGGGGTACCCAGGTCAGAGCGAGATCAGATTGTGCAACACCACATTGAAATGGTGGGCCTGCAACCCCATGCCGACAAGCCTCCGGCTATGTTATCGGGCGGGCAGAAGCAGCGGGTCGCGATCGCCCGTGCCCTGGCCATCCGTCCCAAACTGCTGCTGCTGGATGAGCCCTTTGGGGCGCTGGATGCCCTCACCCGCGGCAACTTGCAAGAGCAGTTGATGCAAATCTGTGAAGAAAACCATGTCACATCGGTGATGGTGACTCATGATGTGGATGAGGCGCTGCTGCTGTCGGATCGGGTGGTAATGTTGACCAATGGACCCGGCTCCAAAATTGGTCAGGTGATGGAGGTAAACCTTCCCCGCCCCCGCAAGCGGTTAGAGGTGGTCAATCATCCCAGCTACTACTCTATGCGGAGTGAAATTATCTACTTCCTGAATCAGCAGAAACGGATCAAGCAGTTACGGGCGCGGAAGAAGAGCGCGATCGCCCGCCACGGCTTAGAAAAAATCAACCTGGAAATTGGCTTTGTCCCCCTGACGGCCTGTGCCCCGCTGGCGGTTGCCAAGGAGAAAGGCTTCTTTGCTCACCACGGGTTAGAAGAAGTGAACCTGGTGCGCGAATCCAGTTGGCGAGGAATTCAGGATGGCATTGCCGGAGGCTATCTGGATGCGGCTCAAATGCCCGCTGGGATGCCCGTCTGGTTGACCATCGGCGGCATGGACAATAAGCCTTTACCGGTTGTCAGCGCCTTGACCCTGACCCGCAACGGAAACGCCATCACCCTGGACAAAAACTTTTACAACCAGGGAATCCATACGCTCAATGACTTGAAGCGTATGCTCCTGGAAACCTCCGACAGGCAGCACACCTTTGGGATGGTGCATCCCGCCTCAATGCATAACCTGCTCCTGCGCTACTGGCTGGCAGCAGGCGGCATTCATCCTGATAAGGACGTTACCCTGACCACCATTCCTCCAGCCCAAATGATTGCCAACCTCAAGGCTGGCAACATCGATGGCTTCTGCGTGGGGGAACCGTGGAATGTGCGGGCAGCCGTCGAGGAAATTGGCTACACCATCGCCACCGATCTGGAAATCTTCCCCGGTCATCCTGGCAAGGTGTTAGGGGTGCGAGAGGATTGGGCGATCACCTATCCCAACACCCACATTGCCCTCGTCAAAGCGCTACTGGAAGCCTGCCGCTACTGCATGGATGAAGCCAACCACGAAGAGATTCGAGAAATCCTTTCCCGTCGTGAATACCTGAGCACCGACCTGGCCTACATCCATCTGGGCGACCCCAATCCGCTCGTGTGCGACATCCATCCTTCGCCTAAGGAATACGCCCATCACCTGTTCTATGGGCAGGGTGTCAACCGTCCCAGCCGAACTGAACACCTGTGGATGATGACCCAGATGGCCCGTTGGGGAGACACCCCCTTCCCACGCAACTGGGTCGAAATTCTGGAGCGGGTCTGTCGGGTGAGCGTGTTCAGTATTGCCGCCAGGGAACTGGGCCTATCGGATCTCACCTACAGCCGGGGAGCCATCCAGCTATTTGACGGCGTCACCTTTAACACCGACGACCCGATCGCTTACCTCAACAGCCTGGAGATTAAACATGACATCTACATGGCTGAGGTCGCTTTGGATACACCATTGCCACGGGCAAGTTAGTCCCATCGTTGTGGGTTTTGAGGGCTGAGTCGGAACTGTCAGAGCAACGATTCCTTCACTCTGGAAGGCTGCTATCCAAACATCTAACTCAAAACTCAAAACTCAGAACAGGCACGCAAGCACTACCCCTGTCACAACTCATTGTTACAACTCAAAACTCAGAACTACTTCCATGCAAACCATCAACACAACCCTCACGCAATCGCAAAAGAGTAGACGGTATTCAGGTCAGGCCCCTTTTTTGACCATTGAAAACGTCTCCAAAATTTACCCTACCCCCAAAGGTCCCTATACCGTTCTGGAAAACATCAATCTTGACGTACAGGAAGGGGAATTTATTTGCATCATCGGTCACTCTGGCTGTGGCAAAACAACCCTGCTGAATATGATTTCTGGCTTTGCCAAGCCCAGCATCGGGGAAGTCCGGCTGCACGGCTCCCCCATTACCAAACCTGGACCTGATCGCATGGTAGTGTTTCAGGGATACGCTCTTCTTCCCTGGTTGACTGCGTTTGAAAACATCTACCTGGCAGTGGATTCGGTGTATCCTAACAAGTCCGAAGCGGAAAAGAAACAGATTGTACGGGAACACCTGACCCTGGTAGGACTGGCCGATGCTGCCCACAAAAAGCCACCACAGCTTTCCGGTGGAATGAAACAGCGGGTGGCAATCGCCCGTGCCCTCGCCATTCGTCCTGAGGTGCTGATTCTGGATGAACCGTTTGGGGCACTGGACGCCATTACCAAAGAAGAGCTCCAGGAAGAGTTATTGAAAATCTGGAATGATCATCGCTGCACCGTTTTGATGATTACCCACGATATTGATGAAGCCCTATTCCTGGCCGATCGCCTGGTGATGATGACCAACGGCCCGGCTGCCAATATTGGCGAAGTGCTGGAGATTCCCTTCCCCCGTCCCCGCGATCGGGCCCGGATTATGGAAGACCCGGAGTTTTACAACCTCCGAAACTACGCTCTTGACTACCTCTACAATCGCTTCGCCCACGATGACGTGGGGTAGAGCCGTCAACCGATTGCCAGATGATGGGCAAATCAGCGGGATAGGATCCCGCTTTTTTATTGAAAGGTCAATTCAAAGTTAACGTCATACCCATTGACAGGGTTTTTCAGTTGAATTAGCCACACGCTTGAGTTTTGCCTAATCAAGCCGCTGAACTGGCGTGATTTTGGGGTCGACAATTTTTTGTCCCTTCCCCGGAAACTTGACCGCCAGGCAGATTTTGTTACCCGCACCAAAGATGTGTGTCACCTGGCCTTCGCCGTAGGCTCTGTGAATGATGCGATCGCCCACATTCCAATCATCCTCATGGGTATCGGGTATTGGCGCATCTTCTTCCCGATGTTTGCGAGCTTGGGCAATGGTTTTCGTAAATCGGGTTGGAAAGGCAGAGGCAACATTCGATTCCATCTCTTCCTTTGGTAACTCGCTCAAAAATAGCGAGGGTTCGGCAAACTCCCGGTTGCCATACAACCGTCGAGCACGGGCATAGGAAATAAACAGCCGTTCCTGAGCGCGGGTAATACCGACGTAGCAAAGGCGACGTTCTTCTTCCAGGGCTGCCGGGTCATCAATCGAACGGTGGTTGGGAAACAAACCCTGCTCTAATCCAACGAGGAACACGACTGGAAATTCCAATCCCTTAGAAGAGTGCAGCGTCATCAGAGAGACTTTGTTTTCGCCCTCATCCAGATTGTCCAGGTCGGAGGCCAGAGACGCATTCGCCAGAAACGCAATCAGGCTGGGATCTTCCTCGTTTTCCTCCTGAAATTGCAGAACTGCGTTATAAAGCTCCTGCACGTTGCCCAGTCGGTCGTTCGCCTCTTCGGTGCCCTGTGCTTTCAAATCGGCAATGTAGCCAGAGGTTTCCAGCACTTCCTGAATGATTTCATTGGCTGGCAGGGTATCCAGTTGCTCTCGCCCTTTCTGGATAATTTGGGCAAAGCTGAGTACTCCCTTAGCGGAGCGCCCGGCTAAGGTTTTCACCGACGTTTCATCCTGCAAAATTTCCCAGAGGGGTTGATTCAACTCCTGGGAAGCCCGTACCAGGGTATCAATCGTGGTTTTGCCGATGCCACGCCGGGGCGTGTTAATGACTCGCAACAGGCTGACGGTATCGTAGGGGTTGGCGATCGCCCGCAGATAGGCCAGGACATCCTTAATTTCTTTGCGATCGTAGAACCGCAACCCACCGACTATCTTGTAAGGCACCTGATGGTGAACCAGAATTTCCTCAAACGCACGGGATTGGGCATTGGTGCGGTAGAGAATGGCAAACTTGCTCCAGTTCAGTTCCGGGTGTTTTGCCTCCAGTTCGCGGATCTTTTGAACTACAAACTGCGCCTCGTCCACTTCATCCTCGGCCCGGTAGAGAAAGATGGACTCACCACTGCCGCGAGTCGGGCGCAGAATTTTTTCAATTCGCTCGGTATTGTTCTCAATCAGTTGGTTCGCGGCTTCCAGAATGTTTTGGGTGGAGCGGTAATTTTCCTCCAGCTTCACCATAGTGCGAGTGTCGTCATCGGGCAGGCGATCGCCAAAATCATCCTGAAAATCCATCAGAATCGTGAAGTCCGCTGCCCGGAAGGAGTAAATCGACTGATCCGCATCTCCTACAACAAAAACAGACCGGTAGTGCCAGTCGTTAAAGTGGCTGGCATCTTCCTGATTGGTGACCAGTAACCGAATCAGGTCATACTGGGTACGGTTGGTATCCTGATATTCATCCACCAGAATGTGGCGGAATCGGTTGTGCCAGTAAGCTCGCACCTGTTCATTCTGGCGAAACAGTTTGACTGGCATCAGAATCAGGTCATCAAAATCAAGGGCATTATTGGCGGCCAGGGCATCCTGATACAGGCTGTAGACGTTTGCGATCACTCGCCCTCGATAGTTGGGCTGTTCCCGTTCCAGATCCTGGGGTGACCAGCCCTGGTTCTTGGCATTGCTAATGGCGTAACGAACTGAACGCGGATCAAATTTCTTGTCATCCAAGTTGAGCTGGTTGATCACGATGTCCTTCACCACACTCTGAGCATCGGACTCATCAAAGATGGAAAAAGTGCGTGTCCACCGCCGCCCGTTGCGGTCCTGATACTTTTCAATATCAAACCGTAGAATGCGAGCGCAAAGGGCGTGAAATGTCCCAATCCACAGGTCTTTGGTAATCGTTTTGTAAATGCGCGACTTGAGCCGAGTTTGCTCATCAGGAGGAAGCGCCTCCAGAGGCTTACCGTACTCCCTTTGGGCTTCGCGATCAGCAAACAGTTTCTCGATCCGGTCTTTCATCTCCCTGGCCGCTTTATTGGTAAACGTCACAGCCAGAATGTTCTCCGGATCAACCCGGTGGGTCAGCACCAGATTGGCGATCCGATAGGTTAGTGCCCGTGTTTTACCTGAGCCTGCCCCGGCAACCACCAGCAAAGGACCGCAGTAATGCTCAACCGCTTGCCGCTGGGAAGCATTGAGATGGCTGAGAAATTCGATTGTTTGAGTCATGGGGTGCTAGAGCGACGGTGCAGGAAGTTTAAGAGTGAAGGAAAGTCGCTTCTAGACAAGGTTATCGCATCTCGCCCAGATTCTGTAATCGGTCATCCAGACTTCTGACTTCTCGATGAAAGCCCGACACTATTCACTACAGCAGGTAGAAGTCATACCAGTCTTCCCTGCTGAAGTTTCAGCACCCCAAAGAATAAAAATCTCGCTCTCTTCTCTTGCAGAAGAAGGGTTGGGGATGAGGGTATTTTCAGAGCAATTTGAGGCGCAAAGGTGACACAGGGGGGGGCAGGAGGCATGCTCCCACCCCCCTTCATCTGTCGCGAGTTCCGTTTAAGTTGGTATCAGAAGTCTGATTGAGCTCCCGATTCAGCCGACCGTTGTCGAATTGGAATTTGAATCACAAATTCCGATCCCTGACCAGGGACTGAATGACATCTCAAAGACCCCCCGTGCCTCTCAGTCACAATCTGATAGCTGATCGACAGCCCCATACCGGTCCCTTTGCCAACAGGTTTGGTTGTAAAAAAGGGATCAAACAACCGCTGCCGCACTGCTTCTGTCATTCCAGGGCCATTATCGGCAATTCGGATAATGACATGCTCTCTATCCAACACCTCTGTCGAGATATGAAGGGTGCTGGGCATCTGCTGCATTTCTTCAACGGAGCGCCGGGTATCCCGTTCTTCCATCGCATCCAGAGCGTTGCTGAGAATATTCATGAACACCTGGTTCATCTCTCCAGCGTAACAGGCGACCAGTGGCAGGTTGCCATACTCTTTGATCAGTCGGACTTCGGGGCGATCGCGCTTTGCCTTCAGTCGGTTCTGCAGGATCAGTAGCGTACTCTCAATCCCTTCGTGGATATCGACGGCCTTAAACTCCGCCTCATCCATACGAGAAAAAGAGCGTAGAGAGGTGACAATCTTCTGGATCCGGTCTGCCCCCACCTTCATAGAAGCCAACAATCGAGGCAAGTCTGCAATCAGAAAATCGAGATCAATCGCAGCCGCAACGGTTTGAATCTCCGGATCTGGCTGCGGATAATGCTTCTGGTATAGCTTAAGCAGATGAATCAGATCCTGCGTGTATTCATTGGCATAGGCGAGGTTGCCGTAAATAAAATTGACAGGATTGTTAATTTCATGGGCGACTCCAGCAACAAGTTGCCCCAGGCTGGACATCTTCTCGGTTTGAATCAACTGTGCCTGGGTACTTTGAAGTTTACGCAGGGTTGCTTCCAGTTCAACCGATCGCTGCCTCAGTTCCGCTTCTGAGCGCCTCAATGCCTCCTCCGCCTGTTTCCGCTCACTAATGTCTGTTACCGTAACAATCAGTTGGTAGATCCGAGCCGCACTGTTGCGCAGGGGCGTAACGTTTAAGTGCCACCATCTCTCTCCATCCTCCTGGCGTAAACACTCTTCAAATGTAACCGTTTGCCCAACTCGAAGACACTCCTGATAGTGCTGACGGAAAGGAATATAGACTTCACCTATGGCTTCGCTGACGGTTTTGCCCAACAGAGACTTAAATGGGATGGGGCTGATTCTGGCCATGGCTGAGTTGTAGTTGGCATAGCGAAATTCAGTCTCTCCTTCCAGAACATCCAGGACAAAAATGCCGTAGTCCACGCCATCCCAAATGCTTTGTAAAAACTGGGCCTGCCGATGGAGTTGTTGTTCTACTTGCTTGCGCCCACTAATATCCCGTGCTACGCCAATAATCGAGGCAACCTCACCGTGGCTATCTTTTTTGACGGCCAGATTCAGCGTATGCCATCGCCATTGACCGTCCTTGTGGCGCACCCGGTACTCAATTCCTGACTGCTTCTGCCCGGTTGCGATCGCCGTTTCAAATGCCTGGTAGCAGATCGGCAAATCATCAGGATCAATCAGCGGAACAAACGACTCGCCCTCAATTTCGGATGGGTCGTACCCCAAAATATCAGTAAAGTTTGGTGAAACGTAGGAAAAAATTCCTTCTGGGGAAAGCAAAAAAATCAGATCATTGGCATTTTCAACAATACTTCGAAACTTTTCCTCGCTCTGGCGTAAAGCGGACAGTTCCTGGTGCAGTAGTTCATTAGACATAAGCGAATCCGGCTTGCCTGAAAGCGAACAGTTTCCCCACACCAAAAAACCTCCTGGAGGCCAGCAGAGACAGCCTTGCTAGTCCAGAAGGTCTTATCAACGAACGAACCGCCATGGCAACAACCACTTATTCAAAGCAGTCACGCCATCACGATGCACAGAGTTTTTCCTAAAGTTTCACCGAAAGGGACTCTGCCAGAGCTTCTCGCAGAACAGGTGCCTTATCGACCTGCTCCCAGGGCAACTCCAGATCGGTCCGCCCAAAGTGACCATAGGCTGCCACATCCTGGTAGAAGCGACCACCTCGCTCTGCTGGAAGTTGCCGCAAATTGAATGTTTGAATGATTCCAGCAGGACGTAACTCAAAGTGTTGGTTAATCAGTTCAAGAATGCGCTCATCGGGAATTTTGCCTGTACCAAAGGTATCTACCATAACGCTGACCGGGCGAGCTACCCCAATGGCATAACTCAACTGAACTTCGCACTTTTCTGCTAATCCAGCCGCCACAATGTTTTTCGCTACATAGCGGCAGGCATAAGCAGCGCTACGGTCTACCTTGGTGGGATCTTTTCCGGAAAACGCGCCGCCACCATGACGGGAGTACCCTCCATAGGTATCGACAATAATCTTGCGGCCCGTCAAACCCGCGTCTCCCTGGGGACCACCCACAACAAACTTACCTGTCGGATTGACTAAGAAGCGAGTGTTATTGTCGGGTTTGATATCGATATCGGCAAAGACAGGTAGTACAACCACTGACCAGAGGTCTTCCTTGATCTTTGCCTGTACCGCCGCTTCATTGGTAATGTCACCAATGGTGGGGGTATGTTGAGTGGAAACCAAAATGGTATCGATCCCAATAGGACGGTTGTCTTCATACAAAACCGTTACCTGGGTTTTCCCATCTGGACGAAGGTAAGGGAGTTGGCCAGTTTTACGCACGGCTGCCAGCTTGCGGGAAATCCGATGCGCCAGACTAATGGGAAGCGGCATCAGCTCTGGGGTTTCATTGCAGGCAAACCCAAACATGATCCCCTGGTCACCCGCCCCAACCCGATCTAGCTCCTCACTACTGGCCTGCGCCCGAGTTTCGTGAGCCGAGTTAACACCCTGAGCAATATCCGGAGATTGGGCATCTAGCGCCACCAACACCGCACAGCTTGTTGCACAAAAGCCCCCATCGGCTCCGGTGTAGCCAATCTCGGTAACTTTCTGTCTAACCAGGTCGATGTAATTGACTTGAGCCTTGGTGGTAATTTCACCAGTAATCAGAACCAGACCTGTGTTGACCACAACTTCTGCGGCCACGCGGCTGGCAGGATCTTCGGTCAATAGGGCATCCAGAATTGTATCTGAGATTTGATCACAGATTTTATCAGGATGCCCTTCGGTAACGGATTCAGAGGTAAAAAGATAGCGACGAGACAACTGGATACCCTCTCCTTACTGCTAGGGGAACATCAACTACTCTACTCACACTCCTACTAGAGGGTAGGGCATGGGCACCTTAGGAGCTTACGTAATTCTACCTGTCAAACTGCAAGAATGTTAACCGAACCCGGTCAGTCATCGGAACCATCTTACTTACATCTTTACTTATTCTTTATGGGCTTGAAATATAGTAGTAAATTCAGCCGGGGCACTCGTCGTTTCATTTTCAGGGTAGCTACCTGCCTAAGCAGCTTCATCAAAAACTTGAATATCAGCAAAATGAGTAGCCAAGGTGTCGGCACCCTGTAAAGAAAATGGTTCTGTCCATCCCCAGGTTACTCCAATCCAACCAGCAGCACCTGCGGCCCGTGCCATCTCACCATCAGCGGCGGAGTCTCCGATCGCAAGCGTGGCCTTCGGTTCCACCCCCAATTCCGCACAAGCCCGGTAAAACAGAGTGGGATCTGGCTTCCCTGGCCCCGCATCCGTTCCCACTCCTGACGACACCAGTGCTCCCAGTTCATATCGTTCTATAAAGTCCTGGACGTTTGCGGTGGTATCTGCGGAAAGAATGCCAACTTTCACCTGGGCCTTTGCCAGCGATCGCAACAACGATATTGCCCCTTCGAACAAAGGGGTATGATCGGCTTTGCGCTTGAAAACGCGATCGGCTTCTTGAAAGGCAGATCGCGCAATCGTTCGCGCTTCCACCCAATCCCGTCCCATCTCTGCGATGTAGGCAGCAGCGGCAATTTCGTTCTCCAAACGAGAGCCGACTGCCATCAACCCGGCTGGATTCAGAGTTGGGCCATTCAGGCCAAAGGCCATCAACAGAGGTTCCTGGACACCAGGGATCTGAGCATCAATCAGACGAGCCCGCTTTTGCCCCAGGTTCCACAAAAAGTCATGGGAATTGGCCAGCGTTCCGTCCTTATCAAACAGAATTGCCTGTAGATGTTTAAAGCAAACAGTTCCGCACTGAATCGTAGCCAAAAAAGTCATTCCTCAAACTGCAATATATACCAATTTAAACGGAACTCGCGACGGATGAGGGGGGGGTGAGGACGCAGCCCCCATGTATCACCTTTGCTCCTTAGATTGGTATTAGCTGTCGCCAGGTTGCTCAGGAAATTGGCTCTAAGGGGGTGTGGGGGCGCAGCCCCCAGTCAGGGGTGGAACCCCTGCACCCTGTCCTGAGCCTGGTGACTGTAAAAAAAAGAGGGAAGATCCCGCTTTTAGAAAATTTATCAGCTTCAAAGCGAAGACCGAACGTTACTCCTCATCAATGGCAGAAGGGAGATCCTCCACATCCACTTCCAGCGGAGGTTCTGGTTCTGGTTCTGCCAGGGTCATTGACTTACCCTGTTGCTGTGCCAGCACCTGTTCACGATATTTCGCTGCCATCTCCTCGGCCTTGTCATAGACAACCTGAGGATTCTTGACCATGTCACCGGGTTCTGGTTCCAATTGCTTGGTAGACAGGGAGATCCGCCCGCGATCAGAATCCAGGTCGATGATCATCACTTTCACTTCATCGTTGACATTGAAGACGCTGTGGGGTGTATCAATGTGGTCGTGAGAAATCTCAGAGATGTGTAGCAGACCGCTGACTCCACCAATATCGATAAAGGCGCCGTAGGGCTTGATCCCACGAACTGTTCCAATCACCACTTCACCCACTTCGAGCTTGTTCATCTTCCGCTCAACCAGAGCCCGACGGTGGCTGAGGACGAGACGATTCCGCTCTTCGTCAACTTCCAGGAACTTCAGAGGCAATTCTTCTCCCACCAGGTCTTCCTTAGGCTTGCGGGTGCTGATGTGGGAACCCGGAATAAAGCCACGTAGCCCTTCAATCCGAACCAAAGCGCCGCCCCGATTGGTTGCGAACACCATTGATCGCACTGTCGCGTCTTCTGCCTGAAGTTGACGAACGCGCTCCCAGGCCCGCATGTACTCAATCCGACGAATGGAGAGAGTTAGCTGCCCATCTTCGTTTTCATCGGCCAGGATAAAGAATTCACGCGTTTCATTGGATTGCAATACTTCTTCCGGGCTGTCAATCCGATTGATAGACATTTCCTGGATCGGGATGTAAGCAGCAGTCTTCGCGCCAATGTCAATCAGAGCACCCCGTGGCTCAAGACTGAATACCGTTCCGGCAACCACATCGCCAGGACTGAAGTGGTAGTCGTACTTGTCGAGCAGGGCTGCAAAATCTTCGTGGGTAAAGCCAACGTCAATGTCTGTCGTTTCCTGATTGACCATGCGAATCATGTCCTAATAATTACTCTCCTTCTAAAATTGCCTCCTGTGGATGTATAGGCACGCTAAAGCAATGCTGACTACACCTACATCCCTCCTAATTATTTCTAATTATTTTAGGAGATTTCAAACGATGAGATTGGGGGCTCAGAAGAACCATCATAACCTAACGTGGGCTGGCTAGCATATATTCCCCGGAAGACGACATTTTCTTCCTGTCAGGAAGAAAGTGACCCGCAAGATGGGAACTCTGGATGACCTGCCCGGTTGACTGTTGAAAAAGCTGACTGTTAAAAAATTAACAAATCTTTAAGGAATAGAAATGTTAACGAGTTCTCAACAGCTATACTTCAGCCCGCGAGACAGGCTGGGAGGGTGTCAGAATCGTGGTATCTGAGCTAACCGGGGACTTTTCTTGAGCCACAGTTTCCTGGCTGGAGGAGCGCCCACTGGTACTCTGAAGGTGATTGAGGGTGTCCACAAAATCCCGGATGCCCTGAAACTTCCGATAGACAGAAGCAAACCGGATATAAGCAACTTCACTTAAATCGCGCAGATTTTGCAGCACTAGCTCACCAATTTCAGTACTGTTTACCTCACGCACAGCTCTCTGTTGCAGTTCAGCTTCAATTTCATCCACCATCGCTTCCAGTCGTGAGGCGGAGACGCCAGTTTTTTCACAGGCCCGAATGATGCCTCGCAGGAGCTTGGAGCGGTCAAAGGATTCGCGATCGCCATTCCGCTTAATCACTGTAATCGGAACAAATTCAATTCGTTCATAGGTTGTAAAACGACGCCCACACTTAAGGCATTCCCGCCGCCGTCGTACACTCTGGCCCGCCTCTGCTGAGCGCGACTCAAGAACACGATTTTCAGTGTATTGACAGAAGGGGCAGCGCATGATGGAAAAAACTCCAAAGCAGATAAACGGCTAATGTTGTACTATCAATGAGGCAATTTGACTGAAAAACTCCACCCCTCGGAGACATCAGGTCTGTAAGGTTTGGAGTTTGAGCAAAAGATTCAGTATGATGTCTGTTTTTACATTAATCAGTATCGATGATTATGACTAATTTCTTTTATTAATTTTCTTCTAGATAGGTACAATCGCTTAAAAATTTGAAACGGGTTTTTAACAGTTTACGAGGCTCCGGTAAGTGTTTTACTCGTTCTTAAAGGGAATTGGGATATTTGCCAGTTTTTGCCCATGATGCTGACCGGTAGCGCCGGAGTCAGAATGATTTTGAGTTTTTAATGACGGTTCTAATAATGGTGGCTACTGCTGCCTATCTTAACCGCCCGAGGTCTGTCCGCTAAACACTCATCAAAGGAAGATTGCTGCCTGAGCGTTAGAGAAAACCTTGCCTGGGGCAACATGGATAGAGAAAAGCTGTCTAAGCAGTCTTTCCCTGGAATATAGAATGAGTAGCCCGGTAACAACCAGACGTGGCGCAACCTATTCCTTCACACTGTTATACCCATTGATACAACATCAGGAAAACGTTGCATCTCCTCTAAGAACGTTCTGTGAACTCAACCAATGGTTCATCCAACTGCCTTTGCAGCAGGAGAGCGGTGCATGAAAGTCCAACAGAACAATAAGCCAAAGCTTCTGGTTGTAGATGACGAACCAGATAACCTCGATTTGCTGTACCGGACCTTTCATCGAGAATTTAGGGTGTTGCGGGCAGAGAACGGACCTACAGCCCTGGACATTCTTGCCAATGAAGGGGATGTGGCGGTGATCATTTCCGATCAGCGCATGCCCCTGATGAGTGGTACCGAATTTTTGAGCCTGACAGCTACTCAGTATCCTGACATTATCCGGATTATCTTGACTGGCTACACCGATGTGGAAGACCTGGTGGAAGCGATTAACTCCGGTAAGGTGTTTAAGTATGTCACGAAGCCCTGGGACGATGAAGAACTCAAGGCGGTGGTACGGCAGGCTGTTGATACCCACAATGTGTTAAAGGCGCGAACGCGGGAGCTGCGGCGATCGCTACGGCAGGAATCCCTCCTCAATGCCGTGACCAATACCATCCGAAGCGCCCTCAGCTACCGCCAGATTATTCAAACCATTGGTGAAACAGTGGGTCACATGCTGGAAGCCAGCAGTTGTGTTGTGCGCCCTTTTGATAATGGGCACCTGGACGATGAGTGGTTTGTTTACATCGATGAGGAACGGCTCGCTTGCCAGGAGGCTATTGCTGCCAGCCCCAGTCCAGATGGGGATCAGGTCAGCGCTGGAGGGGAGGATACCTTAACTTGCCTGCAGCAACCCTGCCCAGAAGAAGCCCGCGAAGCTTTCAAAGCACTTCTGGCGGAAGCCGTTTGGGAAACTCATGGAGTCCAGATTATTCAGGATGCCGAAACGGATGAACGGCTTCAGGGAGAAGATGCGATCGCCCAACACCGGCGGCAAATCTACTCTAAAGCCAATATCCGCTCCAGTCTGATTGTACCGCTCACCTGTCAGCAAGAACTGGTTGCAGTTCTGGCACTGCACCAGTGTGGAAAACTGCGCACCTGGCAGGATGACGAAGTGCAACTCATGACAATGGTAGCTGACCAGGCGGCCCTGGCCCTTTCCCAGGCTCACGCCTATGAACAGGTACGTGCCCTGGCCAAGCGGGAAGTTTTGATTAATACGATTACGTCTGCCATTCGCTCCAGCCTTGATCCCCAAGAAATTTTCGCCGCGATCACCTATCAACTCGGACAGGCACTTCATGCTGACGGTTGCGCCCTGTCTCTCTGGACGCGGGAAGACGAGTTTGTCCATTGCGTTGGGCTGCACGATGCAACTTATCCGGGTTCCCCTGTTCAACCCAGTGAAAAAGGAGGGGATTTTTCCCATTCCAGCAATGGACACGTCTCTGCGACCCACTCTTTTCTGGAGGAGGAAGAGATGGTGCCCCGTCCCTTACCCCAGTCCACAGTTCCGATTGAGAACAATCCCGTCCTGCGGCAGTTGATGTTGACTCAGCAACCTGTCGTGTTGAATGATCTGGAAAAGTACCCGGAGATGAATGTGCCGGAATTGCCGATCCGGAACCCGGCGCGGGCGTTACTGGTGGTGCCGCTGATCCTGGATGGAGAAATCATTGGCAGTATCTCATTGCGGCAGAATCACCAGCCACGACGATGGCAACCCGCCGAAATTGAACTGGCGCAGGCCGTAGCAGCCCAGGCCGCAATCGCCGTCCACCAGGCCCGCCTCTATCAAAAAACCCGCCAGCAGGCCGAGCAATTACTGGAACTGGACCGCCAGAAAACCGAGTTTTTCCAGAACATTTCCCACGAATTTCGGACCCCGCTGACCTTAACCATTGGTCCATTGGAGTCTGCCGTAGCTCAGAAACAGGGACTCTCCTACGAGCAGGCGGCGATCGCTCTGCGCAACTCTCGCCGTCTCCTGCGCCTGGTCAACCAGCTACTCGACTTGCAGCGGTTGGATGCCGGACGAATGCAGCCAAGCTTCCGTCCCTGCGATTTGGTGGAGTTCGTCAGCCAGACTGTAGACTCCTTCCGTTCTTACTGTCAGAAGAAAGGGATTGCGCTGAAGACCCAGTTGGAGGCCTGCCCCCAGATCTATCTGGATCTGGAGAAATTTGACAAGGTCCTCTACAACCTGCTGTCCAACGCGATGAAATTTACCCCAGCCGGGGGCAGCATTACCGTGACCCTGCAACCCGCCGGAGACCACTGCTTGCTGAGGGTGATTGATACGGGGATCGGCATTCGTCCCGACCAGATCCCACACCTGTTTGAGCGATTCAGGCAGGCGGAGGGGTCTGCCAACCGCAGCTATGAGGGCAGTGGGTTGGGATTGGCTCTGGTGAAGGAACTGGTTGAACTTCATGGAGGGCAAATTTCAGTCGAGTCTACCTATGGGGAAGGAACCACCTTTACCGTCTGGCTGCAAACCGGAACCGCGCATTTACCCACTGATCAGGTAATTGAGGTGCAGGCAAAAATTCAACCCAGCCGGGCTGCGATAGAACTGGCAGATGTGGAAATGGAGTCACCAGAGGAAGTCACCCGCGAAAATGATTCCGACCCACCAGCACCAGCAGACTCCAGGCATCCACGAGTCTTAGTTGTGGACGATAATCCTGATCTGCGCACCTACGTCTCCAGTATTCTGCGGCAGCAGGGCTACCGGGTGTGGACGGCTCGAAATGGCTCCGAGGGATTCAAAGCGGCCCAGACCCACCGTCCCCATCTCATTATTACCGACCTGATGATGCCGCAGGTGTCAGGTCTGGACATGATTCGGATGATTCGCGAGGAAGGGGAACTGAAAGGGATTCCAGTCATTCTGCTGACAGCTAAAGCAGATGAAGATACCCGGATCGAAGGGGTAGAGCAGGGAGCAGACGCCTACCTGTCCAAGCCCTTTAGCGATCGCGAACTGCTGGCAGAAGTCCGCAATTTGCTGGCATTGAAAGAGAACGAACGTCGGGTAGCCGAACTCAACACCTACCTGACTGAATCTGTCCTGAAGCGATTTTTACCCGCCTCCTTGGTGCAGCGGGCTGCCAGGGGTGAGTTAGTCCTGGATTTGCGGCCAGAACCGCGCATGGTAACGGTGCTGTTCAGCGATATTGTGGGCTTCACCCAGCTTTCCAACACGTTGCGATCGCGTAAGGTAGCCGAACTCCTGAACGAATATCTGGCAGAAATGACCCGCGCCATTTTTGATAACGGCGGTACTATCGATAAATTTATGGGAGATGCGATTCTGGCCGTGTTTGGGGCACCGGAAGAGCTGACGCCCAATGAGCAAGTGCGGCGGGCGGTAGCTTCTGCCCGACAGATGCGGCGATCGCTCCAGATCCTGAACCAGCGCTGGCAAGAACAGGGAATTGAGCAGGTGCAATTCCGCTGCGGTATTCATCAGGGAACTGCTGTTGTAGGCATGTTTGGTAGTGCGGAACGGGCAGACTATACGGCGATTGGCCCCAGCGTCAACATTGCCTCCCGAATCCAGGAAGCGGCAGACCCCGATTCCATTCTGGTTTCTGCTGCAGTGGCAGATTACTTAGAAGAAGATGAAATCGTCAAACACAGTCCGCTCAAACTCAAGGGGGTTGATGAAACCGTGCTGACCTTTGCTGTTAAGCCCGATCCTATCCATCCGACAGCTACTTTGCCTCCATCCAGTTATCCCCTACACGGATCTCGACCACCAGGGGAACAGTGAGTTTTATGGCTGTTTCCATAGTGGATTTGATCTCAGACTGTAAGGCTTCCCACTCATCTGGTGGCATTTCAAACACCAGTTCGTCGTGGACTTGCAATAGCAGGCGTGCCTGACGGGACTGGATCAGGTCATGCAGCTTGACCATAGCGACTTTGATGATGTCGGCACTGGAACCCTGAATCGGAGCATTGGCCGCTGCTCGCAAAGATTGGGCATCGTACTGATCCCGGACTTTGACCTTATTCAAATCAATCGCGTTGGGATCCGTGCCGCGCAGTTTTCGTAAAGATTCGCTGCTGAAGTTGAAGTAGCGACGACGGCCCAGAATAGTTTCAACATAACCCTGGGCGATCGCTTCCCGCTGCATCTGCTGCAAATACTGAAACACTCTGGAGTAGCGTTCATTAAACCGCTCAATGAATGCCTTAGCTTCGGCCTGTTTGACCCCAGCCTCCCGCGCAAACCGCTGGGCACCCATGCCGTAAATCACCCCAAAGTTAATGATTTTGGCAAGGCGGCGTTCCTCCGGAGTAATGTCTTCCTTCTCCAGCAGGAGTCGGGCTGTGAGCTTGTGAACATCATCATTCCGCTGGTAGGTTTCCAGCAGCACGGGTTCCTGGCTCAGGTGGGCCAGAATTCGCAGTTCAATCTGGGAGTAGTCCGCCGCCACCATGACCCAACCGGGTTCGGGAATAAACGCCTTCCGAATCTGGCGGCTGAACTCTGTCCGGATTGGGATATTTTGCAAGTTGGGGTCCGACGAGGATAAACGTCCCGTGGAGGTAATAGCCTGGTTGAAATCGGTGTGAATCCGTCCTGTATCTGGCCGTACCAGATTGGGTAGGGCATCGACGTAGGTCGATTTCAGCTTGGCGAGGGTGCGGTACTCGGTGATGGCTGCAATAACGGGATGATCCCCTTCCAATCGTTCTAGTGTGCCTGCATCGGTCGAATAGCCGCCTGTCTTCGTTTTTCTAGATTTCCGCTTATCCAAGCCCAACTTTTCGAACAGCAAATCACTCAACTGCTTGGGCGAACCTAAGTTAAATTTCTCCCCTGCGGCGGTGTAAGCCCGCTCTTCAATGGCTTTCAGGTCACTTTCTAACTGCTTTGAGAAATTCTTCAGGTACTCCTGATCAATTCGCACCCCGCAGTATTCCATCTCAGCCAGAACGGGCTCCAATGGTTGCTCCACATCTAGGAGGAGACGGTACAGGGCAGGAGCTTCGCTCAATTTGGCCCGCAGTTTAGGCACCAATAGAAAGGTGGTGTAAACATCTAGACCACAATAGTTCGCTACTGATGGGATGTCGATATCAGCAATGTTCTTGCCCTTGGGAACCAGTTCTGTGTAAGTCATGGCGGTGATTCCCAGATAGGCGCGGCTGAGTTCGGTCAGGTTGTGGTTGCCCTCCGGGTTCAGCACATAGCTGGCCAGCATCGTATCGAACACCACACCCTGCAAATGAATTCCCTGACAACGCAGAACGAGGCGATCGAACTTGGTGTTTTGTAGTGCTTTCGGGTATTCAGCACTTTCTAGAATAGGACGCAGTGCCTCCAGGACAGTGGCCTTATCCAGATTGGTTCCCCTGACATGACCGATGGGAATGTAGGCCATATCGGAAAGCCCTTCACCCCAGCAGCAGCCGATGCCAACCAGTTCGGCATCGCGGGGCTCAATAGCTGTTGTTTCGGTATCCCAGGCGACGGGCGTTTCTGCATCGGTGTAGGTTTGCAACTGCCTGACCAGTTCTGCAAGCTGTTCGGGGGTATCAATAATACGTGGCGCAATTTCAACAGGCACTTCCTTCTGGGCTGCTTTCGTATCTTCAGCAGTGAAAAACCAGAGGTCGGCGTCTTCATCGGCGGGGGCAGGAATAGCGGCTGCTCCATTTGGCTCTGTTGTCTCATCCGTAGTGTCGCCAAACTGACGGTGCAACTGGCGAATCTTGCCCAGGAAGGAGTTAAATTCTAGTTTTTCCAGTAAGGGAAGCAGGGTTTCATCGTCAAAATCGTGGATCTTACAGATTTCCAGATCAAGATTTAAGGGCACATCCAGATGGATTTGAGCCAGATACTGGGACCGTCTGGCATCTTCCTGACCCGCTTCCAGTTTCTTTCTAACCGCATCTTTAATCCTGTCCAGAGAGGCATAGATTTGTTCCAGGCTGCCGTACTCGGTTAGTAACTGGACAGCGGTCTTTTCGCCAATACCTTTGACACCGGGGATATTGTCAGAAGCGTCTCCACAAAGAGCTTTGAAATCCACCACCTGATGCGGCAGGATACCCAATTTTTCCTTCACCTGTTCCGGGCCAAATTCCTTCGGGGGCGGAGTGCCTTTGCCGTAAGTGGTGCTCATGTAAAGAACGGAGGTGTTCTGGTCAGGATCGATGAGTTGAAACAGGTCGCGATCGCCACTCAAGATCTTGACCCGAAACCCACTGGCCGTTGCCCGCCGGGCCAGGGTGCCGATAATGTCATCGGCCTCGTAACCGGGAACCGTAAGCATGGGCAAATTCAAAGCCGCTAACAGTTCTTGCAAATTTTGTAGATCGGGCAAGAAATCTTCTGGCGCGTCGGGTCGGTCTGCCTTGTAGGTTTCGTCGGCCTCGTGACGGAAGGTTTTTTCGCCCATGTCAAAAGCGATCGCCACATACTGCGGCTTCTCGGCCTCCATCGTTTCCAGCAGAGCTTTTAAAAAGCCATAGGAAACACTAGTAGGAATGCCCGTCTTGGTTCGCAGCCCCCCATCTCGCCCCTTGGCAAAGGCAAAGTAGGAGCGAAACGCCAGGGAATGCCCATCAACCAGGACGAGAAGCGGTTTGGTTTGGGAAGAATCGTTAGCAGCCAATGGTAAGGGTGACGGTGGGAGGACAAGCCCTATTGTATCGAGTGTGGCATGGGGAAGTGAGGGCATGGGAAAGTAGAAGGTGCATAGGTACAACACTCATCTACTCATCTACCCATCCTCCCTCTTGCCCAGCACCGTTTCCCTTCACCTAATAAATCATCGCAAAGGTTTCACCATCCACAGCGATTGGGTTTGATAGCCCAAATTCTGGTACAGGTTGACCGCTGCCTGATTGGATTGGAAGACCTGAAGTCCAATCTGGCGATCGCCCCTGCTCTTTGCCCACTCTTCGGCCTGGCGCATGAGAGCGGTTCCCAGCCCCCGGCGGCGGTGTTCTGGAACAACGTAAAGCAAAAAAATGTGGGCGTGGCGATTGCCCCGGAGTTGATCAATGGCAGTGCCCATCCAGAGGCAGGCAACGGGTTGCCTGTGCCCCCTGGAAATTCCAGTTTCGGTAACTTCTACCCACCAGAGCGGTGTTTCCTGAGAAAGATATTGATCAACTGTTAAAGCTAAATGAGAGTAGCTTTCTCCCGATTCCATCTCTTCGTAGGTTTGCTGCATGAATTTCAGCAACAGAGCTCGATCCAGATTGGAACCTGGATAAAGCCGATAGCCCGGAGGTAGTGAACCAGACACAACCCTTGGGGTTTGGAACCAGAGAGGGGTATGACAGCAAACGAACTGATGTCTCTCAAAGTTGCAGAGACATTTCGAAAAGGTGTTATAGCCGTTCTGCAACCGCGACGTCATCCGGCAACCCTCGAATCAGGGTTGAAAGGGACGGTGGTAAGTCGGCAAGGGAGTCTGATGGGGGAGCGATTGCTTTTGCCGGGCTGGATTCCTCGACTGGAGCAGGAGCCGCCATATCTGCGGGCAGAAAAATCCGCGAACTAACTGCTAACAGCGCTACCAGAAAGACAAGCACAATCAAAAAGGGAGCAACGTACTGCCGGAAGAAAGCCATAGGAATAAAACCGTAAAAGCTTTTTAAGAAAAATAGAGTTTTCTGAGATTTTACTCAAGATTTGTGACAAATTCTTCCCTCATCTTATTATCTCTAAGTAGCTGGGTGCAATTTAATTAAAGATAGTTTTGGGGGTGGAGGGGGTTTCACCCCCTGCCTGGGGGCAATGCCCCCACTCCC